>NZ_JBFOCK010000069.1:0-123542 GCF_040907765.1 Aeromonas sp. s9 | reverse complement strand
GAGCGACGCAGCTTTTGCGCTGCTGCGGGAGTGGCATTCTACTCAACCGCCTTCTCGAGTCAAGCCTTATTTTCAAAGGCTTTTCGAGGCTATCGGCTCAGGCTTTGCGTTGCCGCTTGCACTGTCGATGGAGTGCGCATTATAGGGAGCGAATTCGTTCTGGCAACCCCTCCCATGCAATAAAATTGCAAAAATCGGCACTTTTTTAGTTATTCATGTCCAAGCACAGCTTTTATACAGGCTTATCCACAGGAGAAGCCCTCAACGGCACTACAGCAGCCACACGCCATCACTCACGGCCTGCTTAATACGTCAGATGGACAATGACATTGCCCTACATACGTCAGATGGACAATGACATTGCCCTACTCTGGGCTATGTAACACGAACCGCTGTCGTTCAGGTAGAGATAAAGACTTAATATAGAGACTATTGAAAAATCATCGCTCACTTACAAAGTAAGGCAGTAGAGGCAGTAGAGGCAGTAGAGGCAGTAGAGGCAGTAGAGGCAGTAGAGGCAGTAGAGGCAGTAGAGGCAGTAGAGGCAGTAGAGGCAGTAGAGGCAGTAGAGGCAGTAGAGGCAGTAGAGGCAGTAGAGGCAGTAGAGGCAGTAGAGGCAGTAGAGGCAGTATCAGAATCCACCAAAAGAAAAGCCGGGACAAGCCCGGCTTTTTCTTTTATCACTCAGCAGCTGCTTCAGCAGCGGCCGGGCGGTCTACCAGCTCAATGTAAGCCATAGGAGCGTTGTCGCCAGCACGGAAACCGCATTTCAGAATGCGAGTATAACCGCCGGCGCGCTCCAGGTAGCGCGGGCCCAGTTCATTGAACAGCTTAGCCACGATCGCGTTATCGCGAGTACGGGCAAATGCCAGGCGACGATTAGCAACGCTATCAGTCTTGGCAAGGGTGATCAGCGGTTCAACTACACGACGCAGCTCTTTTGCCTTAGGCAGAGTCGTCTTGATGATCTCATGACGAACCAGGGAGCTGGCCATGTTGCGGAACATAGCCTGACGATGGCTGCTGTTCCGGTTCAGTTGACGACCACTCAAACGATGGCGCATGACCTTATCCTTCTAACTAAATCTGTGAAACCCGTAATCTGGATTACTCGTCAGCGATGCTGGCGGGCGGCCAGTTCTCAAGGCGCATGCCAAGAGACAGACCACGGGAGGCCAACACGTCCTTGATCTCAGTCAGGGACTTCTTACCGAGGTTAGGAGTCTTAAGCAACTCAACTTCGGTACGCTGTACCAGATCACCAATATAGTGGATAGCTTCTGCCTTCAGACAGTTCGCTGAACGAACTGTCAGCTCCAAATCATCGACAGGACGCAGCAGAATCGGATCAAACTCGGGTTTCTCTTCTTTCTTCTCGGGCACGCTGACATCGCGCAGATCCACGAAGGCTTCCAGTTGCTCTGCCAGAATAGTGGCTGAACGACGGATGGCTTCTTCCGGATCCAGAGTACCATTGGTCTCCATGTCGATAACCAGCTTGTCCAAGTCGGTGCGCTGTTCCACACGTGCCGCCTCGACATTGTAGGCAATGCGAACGATGGGGCTGAACGCGGAGTCCAGCAGCAGGCGACCGATGGGACGCTCTTCATCATCGTTGTGAACACGAGCAGAAGCAGGCACATAACCACGACCGCGCTGAACTTTCAGGCGCATGCTGATCTCAGCATTTGCACCAGTCAGGTGGCAGATTACGTGCTCCGGGTTTACGATCTCGACTTCATCACCGTGAGTGATATCACCAGCGGTAACGGGGCCTGTTCCAGACTTGGTCAGGGACAGAGTTACCTCGTCCTTGCCTTCCAGCTTCACAGCGATACCTTTCAGGTTGAGCAGGATTTCAAGAATGTCTTCCTGTACACCTTCTTTGCTGCTGTACTCGTGCAGTACTCCGTCGATCTCGACTTCAGTAACCGCACAACCGGGCATAGATGACAGCAAAATACGACGCAGGGCATTGCCCAGCGTGTGGCCAAAGCCACGCTCAAGCGGCTCGAGAGTCACTTTCGCGTGAGTCGGGCTAACTTGCTCGATGTCAACTAGCCGCGGTTTAAGAAAATCTGTTACAGAACCCAGCATTGTGTCCTCTCTTTAGAAGCTAGCTTTACTTGGAGTAAAGCTCGACGATCAGCTGTTCGTTAATGTCGGCAGACAGGTCGGAACGCTCCGGCAGGCGCTTGAAGGCACCTTCCATCTTAGCAGCGTCAACCTCTACCCAAGTCGGCTTCTCGCGCTGACCAGCAACTTCCAGGGAAGCTTTGATACGCGCTTGCTTCTTAGCCTTCTCGCGAACGCAGATCACGTCCTCAGGGGATACCTGGAAAGAAGGAACATTCACAACGCGGCCGTTTACCATGATGGCTTTGTGGCTCACCAGCTGACGAGATTCAGCACGAGTGGCGCCGAAGCCCATGCGGTAGACGACGTTGTCCAGACGACCTTCCAGCAGCTGCAACAGGTTTTCACCGGTGTTACCCTTTTGACGGGCAGCGTCGCGGTAGTAGTTGCGGAACTGTTTTTCCAATACGCCGTAGATACGACGTACTTTTTGTTTCTCGCGCAGTTGCACACCGTAGTCGGACAGACGCGCTTTACGCGCACCGTGTTGACCAGGAACGGTGTCAATCTTGCACTTAGAATCAATCGCACGAACACCAGACTTCAGGAAGAGGTCGGTGCCCTCACGACGGCTAAGCTTAAGCTTAGGACCGATATATCTTGCCATCTTCTTTCTCCAACAATCCTAGACCAAGTAGCTACAGCGTTACACGCGGCGCTTCTTGGGAGGACGACAACCGTTGTGCGGGATCGGAGTCACATCAGTAATGTTAGTGATGCGGAAACCAGCCGCGTTCAGAGCGCGGATGGAAGACTCACGACCGGGACCCGGACCTTTGACCATGACTTCCAGGTTCTTCACGCCGTATTCTTTGGCGATCTCACCAGCACGCTCAGCAGCTACCTGGGCAGCAAACGGAGTGGACTTACGGGAACCACGGAAACCGGAACCACCAGAGGTAGCCCAAGACAGAGCATTGCCCTGACGGTCAGTAATGGTCACGATTGTGTTGTTGAAAGATGCATGAACGTGCGCAATACCGTCGCTCACTTGCTTTTTAACGCGCTTGCGAGCACGAGTCGGAGTTTTAGCCATTTTCTACCTTCCCGTTACTTCTTGATAGCCTTGCGCGGACCCTTACGGGTACGAGCGTTGGTCTTGGTACGTTGACCACGAACAGGCAGGCTACGACGGTGACGCAAACCACGGTAGCAACCCAGATCCATCAATCGCTTGATGTTCATGGAAATCTGACGACGCAGGTCACCTTCGACGGTGAATTTACCTACTTGTTCACGCAGACTCTCGATCTGAGCTTCGTCCAGGTCTTTAATTTTCACATTCTCAGCGATACCGGCTGCGGCACAGATGGCCTTGGAGCGGGTACGACCGACGCCATAAATAGCAGTCAACGCAATGACTGCATGTTTATGGTCAGGAATGTTAATGCCAGCGATACGGGCCACTATTCACTCCTACATATAGTAGATAACGACCACCACAAAGCCCGTGAGCGGATACGTGGCGGTCAACCAATACACAACAAAAGTTGGCTGGCTATATTAGCCAGCACAACTATTTGTTGCAAGTACTAACCGTAAAAAATTAGCCTTGGCGCTGTTTATGCTTTGGCTCGCTGCAAATCACACGCACCACACCGTGACGCTTGATGATTTTGCAGTTACGGCAGATTGCCTTAACGGAAGCACGAACTTTCATTGCTTAACTCCGTAACTACGCCGACCTTTAGCGGCCGTAGCCCTTCAGGTTGGCCTTCCTCAGGACGTCGCCATATTGATGAGACATCATATGGGTCTGAACCTGAGCCATGAAGTCCATGATAACTACCACGATAATCAGCAGCGAAGTGCCACCGAAGTAGAACTGTACGTTCCAGGCAGTCATCAAGAACTGGGGTACCAGACAGATAAAGGTTATATAGAGCGCACCTGCCAATGTCAGGCGAGTCATAACCTTATCGATATAACGTGCTGTCTGCTCGCCCGGGCGGATCCCCGGGATAAAGGCTCCACTCTTCTTCAGATTATCTGCTGTCTCGCGTGGGTTGAACACCAGCGCGGTATAGAAGAAGCAGAAGAAGATAATGGCTGCTGCATAGAGCATCTCATACAAGGGTTGACCCGGCTGCAGGACCATAGAGACCTGTTGCAGGATATCAGCCACCTTGCCCTCGCCCTGACCAAACCAAGAGGTAATGGTCCCCGGGAAGAGGATGATGCTGGATGCGAAAATCGCAGGAATCACACCGGCCATATTCACTTTCAACGGCAGGTGTGTGCTTTGCGCGGCGAATACCTGGCGGCCTTGTTGACGCTTGGCATAGTTAACGACGATACGACGCTGACCACGCTCCACGAACACCACAAAGTAAGTCACTGCGAAAACAATCAAGCCCAGCAACAACAACAGCAGGATGTGCAATTCCCCTTGACGTGCCTGTTCGGCCGTAGCGCCAATGGCATGAGGCAGACCAGCAACGATACCCGTGAAAATAATCAGCGAGATACCATTACCAATCCCACGCTCGGTAATCTGTTCACCCAACCACATCAAGAACATGGTACCGGTGACCAGACTCACAACGGCTGTGAAATAGAAGCCCAAACCCGGATGAGTCACGAGTCCTTGCATCATATTCGGCAGACCGGTTGCAATACCAATGGCCTGGAACGTTCCCAAAACCAGCGTGCCCCAACGGGTATATTGGCTAATCTTGCGACGGCCGGATTCACCCTCTTTCTTGAGTTCAGCAAGAGCGGGATGAACCACAGTCAGCAGCTGGATAATGATCGACGCCGAAATGTACGGCATGATCCCCAGCGCAAGAATAGAAGCACGCGAGAGTGCACCACCACTGAACATGTTGAACATCTCAATGATGGTGCCCTTCTGTTGTTGGAACAACTCGGCCAGTACGGCGGCGTCAATACCAGGAATCGGCACATAAGAGCCTGCGCGGAACACGATAATTGCCCCGAGAACGAAGAGCAGACGGCTCTTCAGTTCGCTCAGACCACCTTGTGCTTTAACATCCAATCCTGGTTTCTTAGCCATTGTACTGATTATTCCTCGATTTTACCGCCAGCGGCCTCGATGGCTGCACGTGCACCCTTGGTGACGGACAGACCACGAACGGTCACAGCACGGTCAATGTTGCCAGACAGAACAACTTTAGCGAATACGATGTTCTTGGTAACAACACCGGCTTGCTTCAGAGTGCTCAGATCGACCACATCACCTTCTACCAGGGCGATTTCGTTCAGGCGCACTTCGGCAGATACCAAAGATTTGCGAGAGAAGAAACCGAACTTCGGCAGACGGATTTTCAAAGGCATCTGGCCACCTTCGAAACCGTTGCGGACCTTGCCGCCACCGGAACGAGAGGTTTGACCTTTAACACCACGACCACCGGTCTTGCCCAGACCAGAACCGATACCACGGCCCGGACGGTGCTTGACGCGCTTGGAGCCAGCGGCCGGAGACAGAGTATTCAGACGCATGCTTAGCCCTCCACCTTAACCATGTAATAAACCTGGTTGATCATGCCGCGTACGCAGGGAGTATCTTCCAGCTCAACGGTGTGACCAATGCGACGCAGACCCAGACCACGCAGAGTCGCCTTGTGCTTTGGCAGACGGCCGATAGAGCTGCGAGTTTGAGTTACTTTTACAGTGTTAGCCATGTCGCATTACCCCAGAATTTCTTCAACGCGCAGACCACGCTTGGCCGCGATCTGTTCCGGTGATTGACCGTGAACCAGAGCGTCGACAGTTGCGCGAACAACGTTGATCGGGTTGGTGGAACCGTAGGTCTTGGCCAGCACGTTGTGGATACCAGCAACTTCCAGTACGGCACGCATGGCGCCGCCTGCAATGATACCAGTACCTTGGGAGGCCGGCTTCATGAACACGGTGGAACCAGAGTGAACGCCACGCACCGGGTGGTGCAGGGTGCCGTTGTTCAGCTCAACCTTGTTCAGGTTACGCTTAGCCTGTTCCATCGCCTTTTGAATGGCGGCCGGAACTTCACGGGCCTTACCGTAACCGTAACCTACACGGCCGTTACCATCACCCACCACGGTCAACGCGGTGAAGGACATGATACGACCACCTTTAACAGTTTTCGAAACACGGTTTACTGCAATGAGCTTTTCTTGCAGTTCGCCGGCTTGAGATTCGACTTTAGCCATCTTCGACTCCTAGCTTAGAACTGAAGACCAGCGTCACGAGCAGCGGCAGCCAGAGCGGCTACACGACCGTGATACTTGAAACCGGAACGATCGAAAGATACGTTCTGAACGCCTTTGGCAATAGCACGCTCAGCGATAGCCTTACCTACAGCGGTAGCAGCATCTGCGTTACCGGTGTATTTCAGAGCTTCACTGATGGCTTTCTCTACTGTGGAAGCAGAGGCCAGAACTTCGGAACCGTTGGCTGCAATAACCTGCGCATAGATATGACGCGGGGTACGGTGAACAACCAGACGGGTAGCTCCCAGTTCCTGCATCTTTTTCCGAGCACGAGTAGCACGACGGAGACGAGCTGCTTTCTTGTCCATAGTGTTACCTTACTTCTTCTTAGCTTCTTTAGTACGCACTTGCTCGTTGGCATAGCGTACACCCTTGCCCTTGTAGGGCTCCGGAGCGCGGTAAGCACGGATATCGGCGGCGACTTGGCCAACCAGCTGCTTGTCCACACCACGCAGAACGATCTCGGTGGCGGACGGACATTCAGCGGTGACACCAGCCGGCAGCGCATGCTCTACCGGGTGAGAGAAGCCCAGTGCCAGCGCAACAGCATTGCCCTTGATGGAGGCTTTGTAACCTACACCAACCAGCTGCAGCTTGCGCTCGAAGCCTTGGGTAACACCGACTACCATGTTGTTGACCAATGCACGGGCAGTACCGGCCTGAGCGTCAGCACCAGCGATGCCGTCGCGCGGGGCGAACTTCAGTACATTGTCTTCTTTGGTCACTTCTACACCGGCGTGGATGGAACGAACCAGGGAACCCTTGCCACCTTTGATGGACAGTTCTTGGCCGTTCAGAGTCACCTCTACGCCAGCAGGAATAGTGACGGGTGCCTTAGCAACGCGAGACATTTCCGACCTCCTATTAAGCGACGTAGCAGATGATCTCACCACCCATGCTTGCCTTGCGGGCAGCACGGTCGGTCATCACACCTTTAGACGTGGACACGATAGCAACACCGAGACCGCCCATGACTTTCGGCAGATCAGTAGTGCGCTTGTAAATACGCAGGCCGGGACGGCTCACGCGTTGGATCAGTTCTACAACCGGCTTGCCCTGGAAATACTTCAGTTCGATTTCCAGTTCCGGTTTCACGTCACCAGCTACGTTGTAGCCAGCGATGTAACCTTCTTCTTTCAGCACTTTGGCGATAGCCACTTTCAGCTTGGAAGAAGGCATGGAAACCGCAACTTTGCTCGCCGCCTGACCGTTACGGATGCGGGTCAGCATATCCGCGATCGGATCTTGCATGCTCATAGTCTAACTCCCGAGATTCTTACCAAGAGGCCTTTTTGAGGCCCGGAATTTCGCCCTTCATGGCATGCTCACGCACCTTGATGCGAGAGAGGCCAAACTTCCGCAGGAAACCGTGCGGACGACCAGTGATGTTGCAACGGTTACGCTGGCGGGACGGACTGGAATCACGGGGCAGCTGTTGCAGTTGCAAGACAGCATCCCAACGCGCTTCTTCAGAAGCGTTCATATCAACGATGATAGCTTTCAGCTCGGTACGCTTGGTCGCGAACTTGGCTGCCAGCTTCGCACGCTTTGCTTCACGTGCTTTCATGGATGTTTTAGCCATAACCCTAACCTTACTTGCGGAATGGGAAGTTAAAGGCAGCCAGCAGAGCACGGCCTTCTTCGTCGGTATTCGCGGAAGTGGTGATGGTGATATCCAGACCACGGACGCGATCGACCTTGTCATAGTCGATTTCCGGGAAGATGATTTGCTCACGCACGCCCATGGAGTAGTTACCACGGCCATCGAACGCCTTGGCGTTCAGACCACGGAAGTCACGGATACGCGGTACGGAGATGCAAATCAGCCGTTCCAGGAACTCCCACATACGCTCGCCACGCAGGGTTACTTTACAACCTATCGGGTAGCCTTCACGAATCTTGAAGCCCGCAACAGATTTGCGTGCTTTGGTGATCAGCGGTTTCTGACCGGAAATGGCAGCCATATCGGCAGCAGCATTTTCCAGCAACTTCTTGTCAGAGATCGCTTCACCAACACCCATGTTCAGGGTGATTTTCTCGATCCGAGGGACTTGCATGATAGTCTTGTAACCGAACTGCTTGGACAGTTCATTTACTACATCGGATTTGTAGTAATCATGCAGTTTCGCCATCGTTAAACTCCAATTACTTCACAAGTTCGCCGGTGGATTTGAAGAAACGGACTTTCTTGCCGTCTTCAATCCGGAAACCAACGCGGTCAGCCTTGCCAGTGGCAGAGTTGAACAGCGCGACGTTAGATACATCGATGGGGGCTTCTTTGGTGACGATGCCGCCAGCCTGACCCAGTGCGGGTACCGGCTTTTGGTGTTTCTTCACCTGGTTGATGCCTTCCACGATTACCTTACCTTTTGCAATCAGGACTTGAGTGACTTTGCCACGCTTGCCCTTGTCTTTGCCGGTAAGAACAATTACTTCGTCTTCGCGACGGATTTTAGCTGCCATCGTTCGACTCCTTACAGTACTTCGGGTGCCAGGGACACAATCTTCATGAACTTCTCGTTACGGAGTTCACGGGTCACCGGGCCAAAAATACGAGTACCGATTGGCTGTTGGTTGTTGTTAAGCAACACAGCCGCATTGTTGTCGAAACGGATGACAGAGCCGTCCGGACGACGAACGCCTTTACGGGTGCGTACGACCACCGCGTTATACACATCACCTTTCTTCACTTTACCGCGAGGAATGGCTTCCTTGATGGAAACCTTGATGATGTCGCCGATGCCGGCATAACGGCGGTGCGAACCACCCAGAACCTTAATACACATTACACTGCGAGCGCCGGAGTTGTCGGCAACACCCAGCATACTTTGCATCTGGATCATCTTAGTGCTCCGCTTTGTTTACTTCTTATCCCTGATGGGATCTGGCTGCCTTCAAAAGGCGCGAAACTATAACACAGCTATTTTTGAAAAGGTAGCCTAAAAAACAAACGGCCCCGATGGGGGGCCGTTTGGGCTAAAAAGTACCGAATTAGGCCTTTTCTACGACAGCAACCAGGGTCCAGGACTTGGTCTTGGACAGCGGGCGGCACTCGCGGATTTCCACGAGATCGCCAGCCTTGCACTCGTTGTTCTCGTCATGCACGTGCAGCTTGGTAGTGCGCTTGATGATCTTACCGTAGATCGGGTGCTTTACCTTGCGCTCGATAGCGACGGTGATGGACTTGTCCATCTTGTCGCTAATTACACGACCTTGCAGAGTACGGATCTTGTCAGTCATTACGCACCTGCCTTCTCAGTCAGTACAGTCTTGATACGTGCGACGTCACGACGCACTTGTTTCAGAGTGTGAGTCTGAGCCAGCTGGCCGGTGGAAGCTTGCATGCGCATGTTGAATTGCTCACGCAGCAGACCCAGCAGCTCCTGGTTCAGTTCTTCGACGCTCTTTTGACGCAGATCTTGGGCTTTCATCACATCACCGTCTTAATTACGAAAGTGGTCTGAACAGACAGCTTAGCTGCGGCCAGGGCAAACGCTTCACGCGCCAGAGCCTCAGGTACACCATCCATCTCGTACAGAACCTTGCCAGGCTGGATCGGGCAAACCCAGTATTCCACGTTACCCTTACCTTTACCCATACGAACTTCGAGGGGCTTTTCGGTGATGGGCTTGTCCGGGAACACACGGATCCAGATCTTGCCTTGACGCTTAACGTGACGGGTCATGGCACGACGGGCTGCTTCGATTTGACGAGCAGTCAGTTGACCACGAGATGTCGCCTTCAGGCCAAAGGTACCGAAGGATACTTCGTTACCGGCATTGGCCAGACCGCGGTTACGACCCTTGTGGGTCTTGCGGAATTTAGTACGCTTAGGTTGCAACATTTACCGAATCTCCTTACTTGGCAGCGCGGCGCTTGTTGTCACGCTTGGGCTTCGCAGGAGCCTGCTCTTGAGCAGCGGCAGCATTGACTGCAGCCAGACCGCCCAGAACTTCGCCCTTGAAGATCCAAACTTTAACGCCGATCACACCGTAAGTGGTGTGGGCTTCAGAAGTTGCGTAGTCGATGTCGGCGCGCAGGGTGTGCAGGGGCACACGACCTTCACGGTACCATTCGGTACGCGCGATTTCAGCGCCGCCCAGACGACCGGAAACTTCCACTTTGATGCCCTTGGCACCCAGGCGCATGGCGTTCTGTACGGCGCGCTTCATAGCACGACGGAACATTACGCGACGCTCCAGCTGGGAAGTGATGCTGTCGGCAACCAGTTTGCCATCCAGCTCCGGCTTGCGGACTTCGGAAATGTTGATCTGAGCAGGCACGCCAGCGATCGCGGCTACAGCTTTGCGCAGTTTTTCAACGTCTTCGCCTTTCTTGCCGATCACGACACCCGGACGAGCGGTGTGAATGGTCACACGGATGCTCTTGGCCGGACGCTCGATAGTGATCTTGGACAAGGAAGCGTTTTTCAGCTCCTTGGTCAGGAACTGGCGTACTTGGAAATCGCTGTACAGGTTGTCAGCGAAGTCTTTGGTGTTCGCGAACCAGGTAGAATTCCAAGGCTTGGTAATACCCAGGCGAATGCCATTAGGATGTACTTTCTGACCCATTGCTTATCTCCCAGCCTTAGCGTCGGATACCACTACAGTGATGTGAGCGGTACGCTTGAGGATACGATCCGCGCGACCTTTGGCACGCGGGCGGATGCGCTTCATGGAGGGACCTTCGTCTACCATGATGGTGGCAACACGCAGGGTGTCGATATCGGCACCTTCGTTGTGCTCAGCGTTGGCAATGGCAGATTCCAGCACTTTCTTCACCAGAACAGCAGCCTTTTTCGGGCTGAAGGTCAGGATGTTCAGAGCCTTGTCTACGGACAGACCACGTACTTGATCGGCTACCAGACGAGCTTTCTGGGCAGAAGTACGGGCATAACGGTGTTTAGCGATAGCTTCCATCATTTATCCCTTAGCGCTTCTTAGCCTTCTTATCAGCAGCATGGCCGCGATAAGTACGAGTCGGTGCGAATTCACCCAGTTTGTGACCGATCATTTCTTCGGTAACGAAAACCGGAACGTGCTGACGACCATTATGGACAGCGATGGTCAAACCGATCATGTTCGGGATGATCATTGAACGACGGGACCAGGTCTTAACCGGCTTTTTATCCCCGCTTTCCACCGCTTTCTCTACCTTCTTCAGCAAGTGCAGGTCGATAAATGGACCCTTCTTGAGAGAACGTGGCATGGTGATTCCTCTATGTTAACAATTACTTGTTACGACGACGTACGATGTACTTGTCGGTACGCTTGTTCTTACGGGTCTTGAAGCCCTTAGCCTTCTGGCCCCATGGGGACACAGGCTGCATGCCCTTGTTACGACCCTCACCACCACCGTGCGGGTGATCAACCGGGTTCATCGCCATACCGCGAACGGTCGGACGAATACCACGCCAGCGGTTAGCACCGGCTTTACCCAGTTGACGCAGCATGTGCTCGGAGTTACCCACTTCACCGATGGTAGCGCGGCACTCGGCCAGAACTTTACGTACTTCGCCGGAACGCAGACGCAGAGTTACATAGTTACCTTCACGAGCCAGGATCTGGATGAAAGTACCAGCGGAACGAGCCAGCTGGGCACCTTTACCAGGCTTCATCTCAACGGCGTGAACGGTAGAACCGACCGGGATGTTGCGCATCGGCAGGGTGTTACCTACCTTGATGGCAGCATCAGCACCAGAGGCGATTGCATCACCAGCTTTCAGGCCTTTCGGAGCCAGGATGTAACGACGCTCACCGTCTGCATACAGCACCAGGGCGATGTTTGCGGTACGGTTAGGATCGTATTCCAGACGCTCAACTTTGGCCGGAATGCCGTCTTTATCGCGCTTGAAGTCGATCAGACGGTAGTGTTGCTTGTGACCACCACCGATATGACGAGTGGTGATACGACCGTTGTTGTTACGGCCACCGGACTTGCTTTTGCTGTCCAGCAGAGCGGCGAAGGGCTTGCCCTTGTACAGCTCTTGGTTGACGATCTTGACGACGTGGCGGCGGCCCGGAGAAGTAGGCTTGCACTTAACGATTGCCATTTTTCAGAACTCCTCTTACTCGGCTGCGCCCATGAAGTCGATGTCCTGACCAGCTTTCAGGGTCACATAAGCCTTTTTCCAATCGGAACGACGGCCTACGCGTGCACCTGCGCGCTTGGTCTTACCCTTCATGTTCAGGGTACGGACGGTCTCAACTTCGACCTCGAACAGTTTCGCAACTGCAGCTTTGACTTCCGCCTTGGTGGCATCAACAGCAACTTTGAACACGATAGTGTTCTGCTTTTCTGCGACCATGGTGCTCTTTTCAGAGATGTGCGGAGCCTTCAGAACTTTCAGCAGACGCTCTTCACGGATCATGCCAGCATCTCCTCGATTTGCTTAACTGCGTCAGCAGTCATCAGAACCTTGTCGAAAGCGATCAGGCTGACCGGGTCGATACCGGCAACGTCACGCACGTCAACTTTGTACAGGTTACGAGCAGCCAGGAACAGGTTCTCATCGACTTCAGCAGTCACGATCAGAACGTCAGTCAGTTCCATTTCTTTCAGCTTGGCGATCAGTTCTTTGGTCTTCGGCGCTTCGATGCCGAACTTCTCAACAACGATCAGGCGCTCTTGACGTACCAGCTCGGACAGGATGCTACGGATAGCGCCGCGGTACATCTTCTTGTTTACTTTCTGGCTGTGATCTTGCGGCTTAGCAGCAAAGGTCACACCACCGGAACGCCAGATGGGCGAACGGATGGAGCCAGCACGGGCACGACCAGTACCCTTCTGACGCCACGGCTTTTTGCCGCCACCAGACACTTCAGAGCGAGTCAGCTGCGCACGAGTACCCTGACGGGCACCAGCGGCATATGCAACGACAACCTGGTGAACCAGAGCTTCGTTGAATTCGCGCCCGAAGGTAGTCTCGGAAACTTCAAGAGCGCTCTTGGCGTCTTTCATTACCAATTCCATTACTATCTCCTCAGACGTTACGCTTTGACGGCAGGTTTGACGATCACGTTGCCGTTGGTTGCACCCGGTACTGCGCCTTTGATGAGCAGCAGGTTGCGTTCAGCGTCAACACGAACCAGTTCCAGGTTCTGAGTCGTTACACGCTCAGCACCCATGTGACCAGCCATCTTCTTGCCCTTGAATACACGGCCCGGGGTCTGGTTTTGACCGATGGAGCCAGGTACACGGTGGGACAGGGAGTTACCGTGGGTCATATCCTGGGTACGGAAGTTCCAGCGCTTAACAGTACCGGCAAAACCTTTACCCTTGGATGTGCCGGTAACGTCTACCAGCTTAACGTCAGCGAGAAGATCTACTTTCAGCTCGCTACCAACAGTGAAAGTTTCACCGTTGTTCAGGCGGAATTCCCACAGACCGCGACCGGCTTCTACACCAGCTTTGGCGAAGTGGCCAGCTTCCGGCTTGGTTACGCGGCTGGCTTTCTTGGCGCCAGTGGTAACCTGAATAGCGTTGTAGCCGTCGGTTTCTACAGATTTGACCTGAGTTACACGGTTAGCTTCAACTTCGATAACAGTCACCGGGATAGAAACGCCATCTTCAGTGAAGATGCGAGTCATACCCACTTTGCGACCTACAAGACCGATTGTCATTGTTATCAACCTCTTTCCGTAATTAACCCAGGCTGATCTGGACGTCTACACCAGCTGCCAGATCCAGACGCATCAGAGCGTCAACGGTCTTGTCAGTCGGTTCAACGATGTCTACCAGACGCTTGTGAGTGCGGATCTCGTACTGATCACGCGCGTCTTTGTTGACGTGCGGGGAGATCAGAACGGTGAAACGCTCTTTGCGAGTCGGCAGCGGGATAGGACCGCGAACCTGCGCGCCAGTGCGCTTAGCAGTTTCAACGATTTCCGCAGTGGATTGATCGATCAGGCGATGATCAAAAGCCTTCAGGCGGATACGGATTCTTTGGTTCTGCATTGACAGAGCTCCAATAGATAAAAGAACATAAATCAACACCGCCCGACCGAGATTACTCCCGCCAGAGGTGTGATTTTTCACGTTTCCTCCCATATCGGGAGGACTGTATGGCTGGCAACTCGTAAACGGGAAGCTCAGCAAGCAGACATATCGTCTGGCTGCCTCATGGGCAAGCGGAGGGGATTATACGGATTTTTTCCACTCACGCAAGTGAAGGCGGACAGATTGTGCGCAATTTTGTGTGGCGGATGGATCTCCCTGCGATCGGCCCATCGCCCTCGGCAAGATGGTAACGACAATGTTGCAAACAGGCTGATAGACTGCGCCCTCGCCCCTGTCTGCGGAACGCATCCCATGCTCAAGAATCAGAAGAAAGCCTACCAGTACGGGCTCTGTGCCGT
This sequence comes from Aeromonas sp. s9, assembly GCF_040907765.1. Classification (NCBI taxonomy): domain Bacteria; kingdom Pseudomonadati; phylum Pseudomonadota; class Gammaproteobacteria; order Aeromonadales; family Aeromonadaceae; genus Aeromonas; species Aeromonas sp. s9. The sequence goes on along the minus strand of NZ_JBFOCK010000069.1, from coordinate 108,838 downwards.
CGCCCTCTGGTCCACGGTGGCCAGCGCCTTCAAGATCTCCCTCGCCTACTTTGAACCGGTACAGCTGCTGCTGGTCGCGGCCTGCACCTCGACCCTGACGCTGGGGTGCATCGTGGCCTGTCAGGGCAAACTGCCGCTACTGCTCGACTACATCAAGAGTCGCCCCCTCTACTACCTCGCTCTCGGGGTCCTGAACCCCTTTCTCTATTACCTGCTGCTGTTCAAGGCATATGATCTGCTGCCCGCCCAGCAGGCGCAGACTCTCAACTACACCTGGGCCATCACCCTCAGCCTGCTGGCCGTTCCCTTCCTCGGTCAAAAGCTGCGCCGCCGCGATGGCGTCGCCATCGTGCTCGGCTATTTCGGCGCCCTGGTGATCGCCACCAGGGGGGACGTGTTCGGTCTGCAGTTCGACAGTCCGCTCGGCGTCACGCTGGCGCTGGTGTCGACCCTGATCTGGGCCGGTTACTGGATCCTCAACACCCGCAATCAGGGGGATCCCGTCGTCAGCCTGCTGCTCGGCTTCCTCATCAGCCTGCCCTTCATCATCGTGGCGACCTGGTTGCTCTCGGACTTTGCCATGACCGCCTGGCAGGGATGGGCCGGCGCCATCTATGTGGGGCTGTTCGAGATGGGTTTCGGTTTCGTGCTCTGGCTGATGGCCCTGCGCCACGCCACCAACACGGCCCCCATCAGCAACCTCATCTTCATCTCGCCGTTTGCCTCTCTGGTGCTGCTCAACCTGTTGATCGGCGAAACCATTCACCCGGCAACCCCCATCGGGCTGATTCTCATCGTCGCCGCCCTGCTTATCCAGCAACTCAAATATGGCAAGCGCTACCGCAAGGTGAGCGACCCCCACCCCTGACAGACAAAGGGCGTATCCCTCGATACGCCCTGCTTTCAATCCATCCACTCCAGCGGCTGGTTCTTGGGTAGCCGGATCTCCACCTGCAAGCCCCCTAGTTCGGAGCGCCCCAACCTGATGGTGCCGTGATGCTGGGAGACTATCTTGGCAACGATGGCCAGCCCCAGCCCACTCCCGCCACCGGTGCGCGCCACATTACCCTGGGTGAAGGGCTTGAGCACCCGGGAGTAGTCCTCTTCTGCAATCCCCGGGCCATTGTCGGAGAGTCGCAGCCGCACCCAGTGGCCATCATCCCTGAGCTCGGCCTGCAACCGAGTCGCACCATAGCGCAGGGAGTTGCCCGACAGATTGTTGAGGATACGGCGAATGCTGATGGGATGGCAGGCCACACGCACCGCCTCCTCCGGCAGGAGCAGCTCCACTTCCAGTCCCTGATCGGTCTGCATCAGCAACGCATCGTGAATGAGCTGGGTCAGGTCGACGGGCCGGGCATCGAGCCCCTCGTTCGGGCGAATGTAGTCGATGAACTGATCAATGATGCCGTTCGACTCATCGATGTCCGCATTGATGCTCTCCTTGAGGTACTCATCCCCCGAGGACATCATCTCGGTTGCGAGACGAATGCGGGTGAGAGGGGTGCGCAAATCGTGGGATACCCCGGCCATCATCAGGTTGCGCTCCTCGATCAGCCCCTTGATGGAGCTCGACATGTGGTTGAAGGTGCGGGTCAGGCGGCGCACCTCCCGCGAGCCCTGCTCCCCCAGGGCATCGGGAAAGTTGCCGCGCGCCACCGCCACGGCCCCCGCTTCCAGATCCTCCAGCGGCCGCACCAGCTGACGAGCAAAACGCCAGGCCGCAAACAGGGTCACCACCAGCAAGACGCTCATATAGAGGATGAGCGGTTCGATGTCGTCATCTTCAATTTCCGTCAGGGGAATGCGCACCCACATCTGGCTGGCCTGGGGAGGCTGGATCCAGATGATGTAGTGATCCTGGATTTCAACTCTGACCCTGGTATCCCCTTTCAATTCGCGGCTGATGCTCTGCTCCAGATAGGGGTAGGGCTTGGAATCATTCAGCCCGTGCTGCTCCGCCTCGCTCTGGGTATAGATGTCGCTTCCGGTCGCCACATAGACCAGCGCCTCGGCATCTTCACTGAGCGCCAGCTGGTTGTTGTCCACCGGGAAGATGAGTTTGACCTGGTTTGCCAGCAGGTGGCTGATCTGCTTGACGGTCGGCGCCAGCAGGTAGTTGTAGAAGGTAACGTAGGAGACGACTTGATAGACCACCAGCACGGCAGCCAGAAACCAGAGCATGCGGGAGAACATGCTGCCCACTTTCTTCATGCGTTCTCACCGTCCGGTACGAACACATACCCCAGACCCCAGACGGTCTGCAGATAGCGGGGCTGGGCCGGGTCCTGTTCCAGCAGGCGGCGCAGGCGGGAGACCTGCACATCGATGCTGCGCTCGGTGGCCGTGTACTCGCGACCACGGGCCAGGTTCATCAGCTTGTCACGGGAGAGCGGTTCGCGAGGATGACTCACCAGCACCTTGAGCACGGCGAACTCCCCGCTGGTCAGGGCAACCGGTTCGCCATCACGACTCAGTTCACGGGTCGCCAGATTGAGCTGGTAGGCCCCGAAACTCACCATCTTCTCCGCCGCGGAAGGGGCGCCGGGCAGCTCCACGGTATGGCGGCGCAGCACGGCGCGGATCCGGGCCAGCAGCTCACGGGGGTTGAACGGCTTGGGCAGATAATCGTCGGCCCCCATCTCCAGACCGACGATGCGATCCACTTCGTCCCCCTTGGCGGTGAGCATCAAGACAGGGATCTGGTTGCCGGCCTCGCGCAGGCGGCGGCAGATGGAGAGGCCGTCTTCCCCCGGCAGCATCAGATCAAGCACCATCAGGCTGAAGTTTTCACGCGTCAGCAGGCGATCGGCCTGCTCCCCGTTGGCGACACCCCGCACTACAAACCCCTGCTCGGTGAGGTAGCGCTCCAACAAGGAACGCAGTTTCAGATCGTCGTCCACCACCAGGACCTTGTATTGCTGACTCATTGCCACCTCTCTTTTCTGTCTCCCCTCATACTAGAGCCGCCCCCTGCAACCACAAAGCATAAATATGTTACCGGTTATTGCCCTCATTCGGCCCCGGAGCCGGGAGGGATGGATGGCCAGCTCTGCTTTTTGCTCGACAGCGCGGCGACAATGACTAAGATCCCGAGCAACCGGATGCAATTGGCGAGGGAGTGATAACCCCATGAAAACCAAACTCATTACCCGTGAAGGCTACACCAGGCTCCGGCAGGAGCACGACATGCTCTGGCGGGAGGAGAGGCCCGATGTCACCAAAAAAGTGGCCTGGGCGGCGAGCCTGGGTGATCGCAGCGAGAATGCCGATTACCAGTACAACAAGAAACGCCTGCGGGAGATCGACCGCCGGGTTCGCTACCTGCGCAAGTGCCTGGAAGAGCTGACCATAGTCGACTACTCCCCCTCCCAGGAGGGCAAGGTCTTCTTCGGCGCCTGGGTCGAGGTGGAAAACGACGAGGGTGAGACCAAGCGCTTTCGCATTGTCGGCTATGACGAGATCTTCGGCCGCAAGGATTACATCTCCATCGACTCCCCCATGGCCCGCGCCCTGCTCAAGAAAGAGGTGGGCGATGAAGCCTTGGTGCAAACGCCAGTGGGTGACGCCTGCTGGTACGTCAATGAGATCAGCTATCCCAAATAAGCCAGCACCGACCCTGACTGCCAAATCGGCTGACAAGGCCAGGAGAGACCGAGCATGTCCGCCCACCGGGTATGAGAAACGTCATTTCTGCCGGGGTGGCATCCCGCTGCCCGACCCCATATAGTGCTCACACCCGGCGCCTTGCGGCGCGAACCGGCCCGCGCGGCAGTGGCCTGGCAGGTATCTAAACTATCGCCAGGACAGACCCCCTGTTCGGCGACATAACCCCACGCTGGCCAGTTAGACAGGACCCGACCAAGAGACCCTCGATGCAAAGCCACGTAATAGAACATCAGATCGCCGGTGAGCTGAATGCCCGCCCGGAACAGGTGCAGGCAGCCGTTCGCCTGCTGGACGAAGGCGCCACCGTTCCCTTCATCGCCCGTTACCGCAAAGAGGTGACCGGCGGTCTGGACGACAGCCAGCTGCGTACCCTGGAGAGCCGCCTCGGCTACCTGCGTGAACTGGCGGATCGCCGCCAGGTGATCCTGCGCTCCATCGAAGAGCAGGGCAAACTGACCCCCGAGCTGGCCCGCGAGCTGAACGACGCCGACAGCAAGACCCGTCTGGAAGACCTCTACCTCCCCTACAAGCCCAAGCGCCGCACCAAGGGACAGATGGCCATCGAGGCGGGGCTGGAGCCACTGGCGGATTTGCTGCTGGGTGACCCCATGAAGGATCCCGAACAGGAGGCGGTTCGCTTCCTCAATGCCGAGCAGGGGATCACCGACGGCAAGGCCGCCCTCGACGGTGCCCGTTACATCCTGATGGAGCGCTTCGCCGAGCAGGCCGATCTCCTTGAGAAGCTGCGGGACTACCTGTGGCAGAACGCCACCCTGCGCGCCCGCGTGGTGGCCGGCAAGGAGCAGGAAGGGGCCAAGTTCAAGGACTACTTCGAACACGACGAACCCCTGCACAAGGCCCCCTCCCACCGGGTGCTGGCCATGTTGCGCGGCCGCAACGAGGGGATCCTCAACCTGGCGCTGGTCACCGGCGAGGATGAGGGTACCAGCCCCTGCGAAGGGATCATCGCACATCACCTCAGACTCAACCTGCAAAGTCGCCCGGCCGACAAGTGGCTGCAGGGGGTGGTGAGCTGGACCTGGAAGATCAAGCTCTCCCTGCAGATGGAAACCGAGCTGATCGGCCGCATCCGCGAGTCAGCAGAGGAGGAAGCGATCAAGGTGTTCGCCATGAACCTCAAGGATCTGCTGATGGCGGCACCGGCTGGCATGCGCTGCACCATGGGGCTGGATCCCGGCATCCGCACCGGGGTCAAGGTGGCGGTGGTGGATGCCACCGGCAAGCTGGTCGATCACGCGACCATCTATCCGTTCGAACCCAAGCGCCAGGTTGACCAGAGTCTCAAGACCCTGAGCGAGCTGTGCCAGAAGCACAAGGTCGAGCTCATCAGCATCGGCAACGGCACCGCATCCCGGGAAACCGACCGCCTGGTGAGCGATCTGTTCGAGCGCTACCCGGCCGCCAAGGCGCAGAAGATCGTGGTCAGTGAAGCGGGGGCATCGGTCTACTCCGCCTCCGAGCTCGCCTCCCAGGAATTCCCGGATCTCGACGTCTCCATTCGCGGCGCCGTCTCCATCGCCCGCCGTCTCCAGGATCCCCTGGCAGAGCTGGTCAAGATCGATCCCAAGAGCATAGGTGTGGGCCAGTACCAGCACGACGTCGGCCAGAGCCAGCTGGCCCGCCGCCTCGACGCGGTGGTCGAGGATTGCGTGAACGCGGTGGGGGTGGATGTGAATACCGCCTCGGTCGCCCTGCTCAACCGGGTTTCCGGCCTCTCCCAGACCCTGGCCCAGAACATCGTCGCCTACCGCGACGAGAACGGCGCCTTCAAGAGTCGTCAGCAGTTGCTGAAAGTAAGCCGGCTCGGGCCCAAGGCATTCGAGCAGTGCGCCGGCTTCCTGCGCATTCGGGGCGGCAGCAATCCGCTGGACGGCTCGGCGGTGCACCCGGAATCCTACCCGGTGGTGGAGCGGATCCTCGCCAAGCTGGAGCAGACCGTGGACAGCCTGCTCGGCAACAGCAGCCTGCTGCGCACCCTCAAGCCCACCGACTACACCGACGAGCAGTTCGGGGTGCCTACCGTCACCGACATCATCGGCGAGCTGGACAAGCCAGGCCGCGACCCGCGTCCCGAGTTCAAGACCGCCACCTTCAAGGAAGGGGTGGAAAAAATCAGCGATCTGGTGCCCGAGATGGTGCTGGAGGGTGTGGTCACCAACGTCACCAACTTCGGCGCCTTCGTCGACATCGGCGTCCATCAGGATGGGCTGGTGCACATTTCTTCCCTCACCGATCGCTTCGTCAAGGATCCCCGCGAGGTGGTCAAGGCCGGTGACATCGTCCGGGTCAAGGTGCTGGAAGTCGACGTACCGCGCAAACGCATCAGTCTGACCATGCGTCTGGATGAAAAAGCCGGCCAGCCTGCACGCAAACCGGCCGAGCCGCGTCACACCGGCAACGCCCGACCGAAACAGGCGCCCCGTCAGAGCGCTCCGACCGAGGGTGCCATGGGCAACGCCTTCGCGGCTGCCCTGTCGAAACTGAAGAAATAAGTCCCCAGAATGCAAAAAGCCCCGAAAGGGGCTTTTTCATGCCTGCACGGAGCGGGATCAAACGTCCTGACTCAGGCTATGCGGGGAGGCTGGCCTCACCGCTTGCTGATAGTGCCTGGCAATCACCTGGTTTCGATTGTCCATATAAGCACCGAGCGGCCCTGTGGTTTCCTGCCTGAGGGTCATCAGATCCTTGCGGGCCTGTGCCTCCTTGCCAGAGGCGGCACGGGCCACGCTCAGGTCCTGTGACGATGGCTGTTCCGGGGCGAGCGCGGCGGCTCGCACCTGCTGCATCTTGGCGATGGTCGCTGCCGGATCCCCCGGTATGGCGCCGATGTCGATGGCCACCTCTCCTCCGGTGGCGTAACGCTTGCCGTCCGGCCCACGGGAAAACTGGTAGGTAGGGCTCCCCGCATGCTCGCCGCCGGCTACCTGGTGCGCCTGCTCGTGCTTGCGAACTTCGAGATCCCGTTCGACCAGCGCAGCCACCTGACGCTGCTGCTTTTGCTGCTCCTGCTGTTCACCCTCCTGACGTTGTCGACGCTCCCTCTCCTCCCCCGTTGCCTCGACAAAACGGTGCGCCACCATCACGGGGCCGGTCTGGCCGTTCTCTTTCGTGGACGAGGATGGGGTGGCGGGATTGGCCTGGGCGGCCCGGGATCTCTCTTTCTGGGAACCGACGCCGGACTCGGCGTTGGACGCTTCGATCTGGCGGCTGGGGGGCACCAGTTCTGCACGGCGGTTGTCAGTCTGTGCCGATTCCGTCTGCGGCTGCAGTTGATTCGGAATGATGGTCGGCAGACTGACGTTGATGTTCATGTCACACCCGGATATCGATCAGGGTGCCCAGCATGTCGCTGGCCGTCTGGATCACCTTGGCGGATGCCCCGGCATGCAGCTCGGCCACCTTGAGATTCACCAGTTCATCCGGCAACTGCACCTGATCACCCGCTGGCGTATTGAGACGGGCAATCTGGCTGGACGCCTGGCCCGCCAACTGCTCGGCCCGTTGGAACCCCTGCACGCCCGCCGTCATGGCTGATTCGATACGCATTGGCACACTCCTCTGTAGGGTTGGCTAATTATCCACCAACCTGACGAGTTATTGAAGCCTGCCGCTCAAATCTCAGTCAATGAACTGCCGCAGGAGGGTGATGAACTGCTCTGGATGGGAGATGAAGGGAGCATGGGATGCCTTCTCCAGCACCAGACTGTGGCTGACAGGATAACGCGCATCCAGCAAGGGAATGGCGGCCTTCGGCACAAGGGTATCCAGCCTGCCGTAAAGACGCAGCCAGGGCAGATCCAGGCCGATCAGTTCATCCCGCAGATCGACCTCGGCCAGCAGGCCCAGACCCGCCTCCAGGGCCGCAAGCCGGGGAGCGGGTCGCTCCGCCAGCCAGTGACGCAACTGGCGAATGTCGTTTCTGGCGTGCTCGCTGCCCATGGCCTGGATCGCGAGGAAGCGCTCTATGGTCTGCATGAAGTCGCCGGCCAGCATCTGGTTGAACCCCGCCAGCACCTTGGGGGCAATCCCGGGCCACTCGTCGCGGGCCATGAAGCAGGGAGAGCTGGCTACGGTAATGAGAGAATGAAGGCGCTCAGGCATGGTCAGCGCCAACTGGCTCGCCACCAGACCACCGAGGGACCAGCCGAGCAGATGGCATTTTTCAGGCAATATGGCCGCCACCTGCTCTGCCAGCCAGGGCAGGGTGTAGTCTGTCCCTGCTTGCAGGGGGCTGTTGCCAAAGCCGGGCAGGTCCACCAGATGCAGCCGATAGTGGGCAGCCAGTTCTTGGGCAATACCGTGCCAGACGGCCCCGTTCATGCCCCAGCCATGCAACAACACCAGGTCCGGGCCCTGGCCAAACTGCTCAACCGATACGCTCATCTAGACTCAAGATCCCTGTTTATCTGCTTGGAGCCTGCATGTTAAAGCGGCTGCTCGCCAAAGCAAGTCCGATCCTTGGCACCCAGTCCGACTGGCTCGGTCTGTGCCTGCTCTGTCGCCAGCCCTGTGACGAGACGCCTTTGTTGTGCTCCTGGTGCCGCCACGCCCAGCGCCAACACGACAGACGATGCCTGATGTGTGCAGCACCGCTGCCGGAGCAACATCGCGAGAGCGAACTGCTGTGCGGACGATGCCAGCGCAGACCCGCCCCCTGGGAGCGTTTGCAGGTGATCGGCGATTATCAGGCACCTTATGCCCAGCTCATCCCCCGGCTGAAGTATTCCGGTCAGATCCTGCTAGCGCCGCTGCTTGCCCGCCTGCTGGCAGACCATCTGGACCTCGCCAATCCGCCGCAGGTCATCATTCCGGTTCCCCTACACTGGTGGCGCCAGTGGTGGCGCGGCTTCAATCAGGCAGAAGAAATCGGCCATGCCCTGAGCGCACTCACCGGCATTCCTTGCGACACCCGCGTACTGCGCCGGACAAGGTCGACCCCGCAACAGACCCGGCTCAGTGCCGGCCAGCGGCGACGCAATCTGCGTGGCGCCTTCGAAATAGAACCTCACCACTACCGGCATGTGGCACTGCTCGACGATGTGGTCACCACGGGCGCCACCGCAGGTCAACTCACCCGGTTGTTCCATCAGCACGGCGTCACCACGGTAGAGGTGTGGGCCATCTGCCGTACCCTCCGACACCTGAAATAACCGGGCAGGGATCCGGCCCGGGAGGCCGCTGGCGGCATGATTCCGATACGCCCGGGCTCACAGGCTCGCCATCGGCACGCTACCCAAGCCCCGCCAAGCGAGTTATCATGAATACCCTAGTCGTACACTCAGGTTTATGAGGATAGTGATGATCAGCATTTCCGACACCGCCCAGGCCCACTTCCGCAAGTTGCTGGAGAAGCAGCCTGATGGCACCAACATCCGGGTGTTTGTGGTCAATCCGGGAACCCAGAATGCCGAGTGCGGCGTATCCTATTGCCCACCCGACGCGGTCGATCCGGAAGATCAGCACCTGCCGTTCAGCGGCTTCGACTGCCTGGTCGATCCCCTGAGCGCCCCCTTCCTGGTGGATGCCACCATCGACTTCGTCACCGATCAGATGGGCTCTCAGCTCACCCTGAAAGCCCCCAACGCCAAGATGCGCAAGGTGGCCGACGACGCCCCGCTGATCGACCGTATCGAGTACGTGTTGATGTCCGAGGTGAACCCCATGCTGGCCGGTCACGGCGGCAAGGTCACCCTGGTCGAGCTGACCGACGACAAACTGGCCATCCTGCAGTTTGGCGGCGGTTGCAACGGTTGCTCCATGGTCGACTACACCCTGAAAGAGGGGATCGAGAAGCAGTTGCTGGAGAAATTCCCGGGCGAGCTCAACGGCGTCAAGGATGCCACCGAGCACCAGCGCGGCGACCACTCCTACTACTGATTTGCCCCCTTGCGGCAAAGAAAAGGCCCCGCCAGCTGGCGGGGCCTTTTGCATTCTGCGGCTGGCAGATCACTCGTCCTTCTTGTCTCGCGACAGCAGGGCGATGGCCGCCTCTTTCGGATTCTTGCCTTCGTACAGCACTTTGAAGATCTGTTCGCAGATGGGCATCTCGACGCCACAGCGGGCCGCCAGCAGATGCACCTCCTTGGTGTTGCGATAGCCTTCCACCACCTGGCCTATCTCGGCCATGGCGGTGTCAACCGACTTGCCCGCTCCCAGCGCCAGACCGAAACGGCGGTTGCGCGACTGGTTGTCGGTACAGGTCAGCACCAGATCCCCGAGCCCCGCCATCCCCATGAAGGTCTTGGCATCGGCCCCGAGGGCGGCGCCGAGGCGCTGCATCTCCACCAGACCCCGAGTGATGAGCGCAGTTCTGGCATTGGCGCCAAAGCCGAGTCCGTCAGAGAGACCGGCACCGATGGCGATGACGTTCTTGACCGCCCCGCCCAGCTGCAGACCGATGAAGTCCGGATTGGTATAGACCCGGAACGAGCGGCCGCAGTGTAGCAGGTGGGAGAGATCGTCGGCAAAGTCGTCGTGGGTCGAGGCCACCGAGATGGCGGTCGGCAGACCGGCGGCCAGCTCGCGGGCGAAGGTCGGGCCCGAGATGACCGCCAGTGGAATGGCATCCCCCAGCACCTCCCGCGCCACCTCTTGCAGCAGACGGCCGCTGTCCGGCTCCAGCCCCTTGGTGGCCCAGGCAATCCGGGTATCCGGGCGCAGGAAGGGTTTGACCCGGGCCAGTACCTGGCCGAACACATGGCTCGGCACCACCAGCAGCAGCACGGGAGCGGCTTGCACCGCCGCCTGCAGATCCGACGTCAGTTGCAGATCGGCCGGGAAGGGGACATCCGGCAAGAATGCCTTGTTGCAGCGATCCTGTTCCAGCTCGGCGACATGGGCAGGGTCGTGACCCCACAGCAGGGTCGGATGACCATTGCGCGCCAGAGAAATGGCAAGGGCGGAGCCATAAGACCCCGCCCCCAGGACCGAGATTGCGATCTGGTCGGCCATTATCAGGCTTCCGCAGTCGCCTGCTGGGCCTGTACCTGCGCCATGTGCTGGGCGAACAGGGCGTCGAAGTTGACCGGTGCCAGGTTCAGCTGCGGGAAGGAACCCTTGCTCACCAGGTTGGACACCGCTTCGCGGGCATACGGGAACAGGATATTCGGGCAGAAGGCCGCCAGGCAGTGGGCCAGTTGCGGCTCAGGCAGGTTGCCGATGGTGAAGATGCCGGCTTGCTGCACTTCGCACAGGAAGGCGGTCTCGGTTTCCAGCTTGCAGGTGACAGTCAGGGTCAGCACCACTTCATAGACGCTGTCGGCCAGGACATTGGTCTTGGTGTCCATGTCCAGCTTGACGTCCGGCTGCCACTCTTTCTGGAAGATGTGCGGGGTATTCGGGGCTTCGAAGGAGACATCCTTGGTGTAGACACGCTGGATGTGGAATTCCGGTTGCACTTCCTGGTTGTTGATTTCGTCAGCCATTTCGTTTGATTCCTTTTTAAGATAATGAGTGGGCGCAGGCCCTTAAATCAGCGTTTTTTGGTCACCGGCAGATTGTCTGCACGCCATTGGGCCATGCCACCGCTGAGCACATACACCTGCTTGAAACCGGCCTTGCTCAGTTGGCGACCCGCGCCACCAGCGGTCATCCCCGACTCGCACACCACTATGATGGGGGCATCCTTGTGCTTTTCAACCGGGCCCAGATTATTCGCCTGGATCTGGGCGAGCGGCAGGTGATGGGCCCCGGCCAGATGGCCCTTGGCAAATTCATCCTGACTGCGAATGTCCACGACGGTGGCATTTTCACGGTTGATAAGCAGGGTAGCGGCGTGGTTGTTGACCGCCTTCACCGGAGAAAAACGAGCACGCACAGTGGTATACACCAGAGTGCCTGCCAGGCCCAACCAGGCTGCGGTCAGCAGCGGATTGCGGGCCGCGAAATCCAAATACTCTTGCATCTTCTACTATCCAGGGACCAAGACAAGGGCCCGAGTATACATGGGGCCCTGCATAAGATCAGCCATCTTGGCGGCAAAGCGAGAGCAAGCTCCCATCAGGGATGGCTGCCGATTCTTCCTCCTCCAACCGGGCCGAACGAGAGGATGCGCCATGCCGAAAAGAGGGGGGAAACAGCGGAAACCCCGCCGCGGCAGACAAGCCGGCAACATGCCTAAAACAGCGGGATAACAGTTAAAAAGCGAGGCTGGAGAGGGACTTGGCTATCAGGTGACTATTTCGGCAGATGTAGTAATATTACGCTAGTTTCACTTCCCGCAATTCATTCCTATCCGAGAGGACATAGCCTTATGTCAACAGCTAAGAAACCGCTGGTTCTGGTCATCATGGACGGTTGGGGCTACAGCACCAAGCAAGAGTACAACGCCGTTGCTGCTGCCAAGACCCCCAATCTGGATCGCCTGGCCCGTGACTACACCAGCACCCTGATCTCCGGCTCCGGCCTGGACGTGGGTCTGCCGGACGGCCAGATGGGCAACTCCGAAGTGGGCCACACCAACATCGGTGCCGGTCGCGTCGTCTATCAGGAGCTGACCCGCATCTCCAAGGACATCCAGGACGGCGACTTCTTCCAGAACGTCGAGCTGGCCAAGGCTGTCGACGCTGCCGTGACCAAGGGCAAGGCCGTGCACATCATGGGGCTGATGTCCCCGGGTGGCGTACACAGCCACGAAGAGCACATCATGGGCATGATCGAGATGGCCGCCAAGCGTGGCGCCGAGCAGATCTACTTCCACGCCTTCCTGGATGGCCGCGACGTCCCGCCGCGCAGTGCCCAGTCCTCCATCGAGCTGTTCGACGCCCTGTTTGCCCGACTGGGCAAGGGTCGTTTCGCCTCCATGATCGGTCGTTACTACGCCATGGACCGCGACAACCGCTGGGATCGCGTGCAGCAGGCCTATGACCTGATGACCCAGGGCAAGGGCGAATTCACCGCTGACAACGCCACCGACGCGCTGGCCGCCGCCTATGCCCGCGACGAGAACGACGAGTTCGTCAAAGCCACCCGCATCGGCGACGCTGTACCGATGATCGACGGCGATGCGCTGATCTTCATGAACTTCCGCGCCGACCGCGCCCGCGAAATCACCCGCGCCTTCGTCGATACCGACTTCACCGGCTTCGCCCGCACCGCCACCCCGGCGCTGCACTTCGTGATGCTGACCGAATACGCGGCCGACATCAAAACCGCCTGCGCCTATCCGCCCACCGCCCTGGTCAATACCCTGGGTGAGTGGCTGGCCAAGCAGGGCAAGACCCAGCTGCGCATCTCCGAGACCGAGAAGTACGCCCACGTCACCTTCTTCTTCAACGGTGGCGAAGAGGCCTGCTTCAGCGGCGAAGATCGCGAAATCGTGGCGAGCCCGAAAGTGGCTACCTATGACCTGCAGCCGGAGATGAGCTCCGAAGAGCTGACCGACAAGCTGGTTGCGGCCATCAAGAGCGGCAAGTACGACGTCATCATCTGCAACTACCCGAACGGCGACATGGTCGGCCACACCGGCGTGTTCGATGCGGCCGTCAAAGCCTGTGAAGCGGTCGACCACTGCATCGGTCGCGTCACCGACGCCCTGGCGGAAGTGGGTGGCGAGTGCCTCATCACCGCCGACCATGGCAACGCCGAGAAGATGATGGACGAAGAGACTGGTCAGGCCCACACCGCCCACACCAATCTGCCGGTTCCCCTCATCTACTTCGGTCGTAAAGCCGAGGTCGCCGAAGGTGGCAAACTGTCCGATCTGGCCCCCACCATGCTGACCCTGATGGGTCTGCCGGTGCCGCCGGAAATGACTGGCAAGCCCCTGATGATTCTGAAATAATCCTGCCCCATGCGGGGATGCGAAATTATTTCACAGAAAACCAGTCGCGTCGGCCTGTTGGCCGGCGCGCTGTTTTTTTGCCTGATCGGCGGTACCGGCACAGCCCAGGCTGCGAACCAGCAGCTGGGGGCCATGCAGTCCCAGATCAAGGAACAGCAACAGACCCTCAAGCTCAGCAAGCAGGAGCTTGCCAAGCTCAACACCCAGCTCAAGGCTGACGAGCAGGCCATTTCGGCTGCCGCCGCCAAACTCGAGCAGACCAGACAGCAACTCCGGCAGAACCAGCAGAAGCTGGCGTCCCTGCAGCAGGACAAGCTGGCACTGGAGCAACAAGCCAAACACCAGAAGCAGTTGCTGGCCAAGCAGGCGGAAAGCGCCTTCCAGGCGGGCAACCACGATTACCTCAAACTGCTGCTCAACCAGCAGGATCCGGCCAAGCTGAGCCGCGCCCTCGACTATTTCGACTACCTCAACAAGGCCCGTATCGAGGCCATTGAAGCCCTGCGCGCCACCCGTGACAAGCTGGCCAAGAACCAGCAGGCCACCAGGGAGACCGAGAGCCGCCTCCAGACCCTGCTCGGCGAGCAGCAGGAGCATCACCAGAGCCTGCTGGCCAGCCAGCAGAGCCGTGCCAAGGTGCGCAACCAGTTGCAGCAGTCGGTGCAGGCCGACGAGCAGAAGCTCGACAAGCTGGTCAAGGCGGAGAAGGCGCTCAAGGCGCGGCTGGAAGAGCTGCGTCGTCAGCAGGAAGAAAAGGAACGCCGCGAACGGGCCGAGCGGGAGCGCCTCGCCAAGATCAAGGCCGAGCAGGAGCGCCAGCGCCGTCTGGAGGCCCAGCGCCTGGCAGCCGAGCAGAAGCGCATCGAGGAGCAGCAGCGGATCGCGGCCCAGCAGCGCCAGGTCGGCGAACAGCAGCGGCTGGCGGCCCAGCAGCAACGCGTCGCTGAACAGCAGGCCAAGGTGGCGCAGCAGCAAGCGGCCGCCCGCAACAGCGCCAAGGCAAGCAGCAACGGCTACGGCGGTCTGAGCACGGGTGGCAACCTGCGCTGGCCGGTGCAGGGCCCCATCCTCATCTCCTACGGCTCGCCACGTACCGCCGAGCTGAAGTGGAAGGGCACCCTGATCGGCGCCAGCGAAGGGACCCAGGTCAAGGCGGTGGCACCGGGCCAGGTGGTCTACGCCGACTGGCTCGACGGCTTCGGCATGCTGCTGGTCATCGACCATGGCAAGGGCTACATGAGCCTCTACGGCCACAACCAGTCGCTGCTGCGCCAGGTGGGACAAAAGGTGGAGCAGGGTGAGCCCGTGGCCCTGGTCGGCGACAGCGGCGGACAGGAGCGCTCCGGCCTCTACTTCGAGATCCGCTATCAGGGCGAGGCCATCAACCCGACCAAGTGGCTGGCCAGACGCTAAGCCCGCCTTGGCGGTGCCCGAGTGGAGTCCGCTACCTCATCCCCAGCCCTTCTCCCGCGAGGGGAGCAGGGAGCAAAAGACAGCAACACCGCGTCGTTTAGCACTTCACCTGACAAAAAGTCTGCATCGCGCAGGCTTTTTGCTTGGCAGGGGAGGCACCACACCGCCCGCCCCGATGATGAAAACTTACCTCTTTTCCACCCCGCTCAGGGGAAGACCACCAGCCCGATCTGCTCCAGCAGCCCCTGCTGCTGATCTTCATTGATCTGCACCCCGGCGAGGTTGACCCGGCGCAGATCCAGGCCGGGCAGATCGCACTGGCGCAGATCGCACCCTTGCAGGTTGAAGCTGGTCCAGTCGATTTGCCCGAACTCGGAGCCGCTGAGATCCGAGCCTGCCAGGGAGGCGCCCAGCAGGTTGGCCCCCTGCCAGCGGTTTCCGGCAAGCTCGCACCGCTCCAGCAGGCAGCTTTCGAAGTTGGCGTAGCTGAAGTTGTTGCCGGTGAGGTGGGCCTCGCAGAAATAGCTTTTGGCAGTGATCCGGTTGGCGAAGCTGGCATGGGCGAAGTTGATCCCCATGGCCTGGCAGTCGCGCATCTCCAGCCCAAGACACTGGCTGCGGCCGAAGTCCGCCAGGGTGAGATCGCAGCGCAGGAAGCTCGCCTCCCTCAGATCGCAGCCCTGAAACAGGCATCCCAGCTCCCGTTCCCTGTCATAGAAGCTGCAGTCGACGAAGCGGCTCTCCCCGAGATCGAGCCAGGAGAAGTGACAGCCGATGAAGCGGCACCCCTGGAACTGCTCCCCCTCCACCTCCTGCTGCTCGAAGTGGACCCCCTCGAAACACCTGCCCTTGATCATCCCCTGCCCCCTGTTGATGGCGTCATATGCTGACATTGCCGTGCAAAAACGGTAATGTTACGTGTAACATTTTTTGCCGGATCCCCAGATGAACGACACCCGCAAGCGCCGCCCTACCCTGCAGGACATTGCCGACCTGACCGGTGTCACCAAGATGACCGTCAGCCGCTACCTGCGCGACCCGTCCGCCGTGGCCGAAGGGACCCGCGAGCGCATCGCCGCCGCGGTGGAGGAGCTCGGCTACATCCCGAACCGGGCGCCGGACATGCTGTCGAACGCCACCAGCAAGGCGATCGGCATCCTGATCCCCTCCCTCTCCAACCAGGTCTTCTCGGCGGTGATCCACGGCATCGAGGCGGTGACCCGGCCCGCCGGCTACCAGACCCTGCTCGCCCACTACGGCTACAGCCCGGAGCGGGAGGAGGAGCAGGTCGCCTCCCTCCTCTCCTACAACGTGGACGGGCTCATCCTCTCGGACACCCAGCACACCGAGCGCACCCGCAAGATGATCGCCACCGCCGGCATCCCGGTGGTGGAGACCATGGATCTGCCCCTCTCCCCCATCGACATGGTGGTGGGCATGGATCACCGGGCCGCCGCCCGGGCCATGGTAACAGAGATGCTGCGCCGGGGACGGCGCAAGGTGATCTACCTCGGCGCCCGGCTCGACGTGCGCACCCAGCTGCGAATGGAAGGCTACTACCAGGCGATGGCCGATTTCGGTCTGACCGGCCAGCACCTGCTGACGGAGCAATCCTCCAGCTTCACCCTGGGGGGAGAGCTGCTGGCCCAGGCCATGGCGCGCTTCCCCGATCTCGACGGCCTGTTCTGCACCAACGACGACCTGGCGGTGGGGGCCCTGCTGCAATGCCAGGCCAGGTGGATCCCGGTACCCCAGCAGGTGGCCATCGCCGGCAGCAACGCCCTCGACATCGGCCACGCCATGACCCCCAAGCTCGCCAGCATCGTCACCCCCCGCGAGACCATAGGTCGCGAAGCCGCCATCATGCTGCTGGCCCGCCTCGGCGGCCAGCCGCTGGCGACCAGGTGCAAGGACATCGGCTTCTCCCTCTATGAGGGGGAAAGCCTCGGCTGATCCCCGGCCATCATGGCGCGTTCGACCGCCATGATGGCGCCTTCTCCCCTCTCCCCTCGCCGCCCCCTGGCCTATGCTGGCTCCTCCATCCAACCTGTCAGGAGCAGACCATGCACCACACCGAACGATTGAAAGCCTGCCTGCAGCGCGTCATCTGCGATCCCGCCTTCCCCCTGGCGGAGCTCGACGCCTGGTTCACCCCCGACTACTGCCAGGAGGTGAACGGCGAGCGGCTCGACTACCCGGCGTTTCACCAGCACATCGCCACACTGCGCCGCCATCTGGCCGGGGCGAGCATCGAGTTTGTCGCCACCCTGGCGCAGGGGGAGCGGGTACACTCGACCCATGTGGTACGGGCCACCCGCCAGGACGGCGGCACCCTGGTCTGCAAGGTGAGCGGCCTCTTCACCTTTCGCGGCGATCGGATCTGCCACACCGACGAGGTGACCTGTCTGTTGGCAGGCAGCAAGGAGGATGCGGATATCGGCTCGCGGCGCTGACTGCCGGCAACCCGCAGACACCTCCATGGCGGGCAGGAAGGCAGACGACGGGCCCTCAGGCCGCCGGTTCGCGTCGGGCAAGGCGCTGGAGGGCGCGGGACAAGGCGCCGGGATCCTCGTAGCCGAGCCGATCGGCGATCTGGGCCAGCGTGAGCCCCCGGTGCTGCAACTGGCGCGCCCGTCCCAGCACCACCTGCTCCCGCCACTGGCGAAAGCTGCACCCCAGCTGCTGGAGGAAGAGTCGGTTGAGGGTACGCACCGAGGCGCCGCAATCTGCCGCCAGCGCCGTCAGCGTCAGATGGATGGCGGGTGCCTGGCACACCCTGTCCAGCACCCGCAGCAGGCGCGGGTCCAGCGCCCCGGCGAGGGGAATGCGCGCCGCGAGCGGGTCGGCGCGCTCCAGCTCCTGGCCAAGCACCGTCAGATAGGCCCCTTTCACCTCCTCCTCGGCCAGCTCGGACAGGCGGGCGAAGAGGCCCGCCAGCAGTGGGCTGGCCTGCAAGGGGCCGAAGGCGGTACGGGCCGACGTCGGCACATAGAGGAGGGAGAGTCGGGAGCGGCGCAGCACGCGAAACTCGTGCTCCCACCCCGCCGGAATAAAGCAGATCTGGCCCGCCACCAGCAGTTCTCCCTCCCCTCGCCCCGTGATGATGCCGCCCCCGTCGTGCAGATAGCAGTATTGGGCATGGGGGTGGCAGTGCAGCGCGGTGAAGTGCCCTTGCGGGTAGGATGGATGCAGACAGGACATGAAGGCTCCAGGGGAGAGGGGCGGCCCCCGACCTTAAGCCAGGGCGAGGCCGGAAGCAAACGGCCCACCCCCTCCCGGGGCGGAAAAACAGCAGGCCACCCGGGGGTGGCCTGTTTAATTTTTCTAAACGATATTTGCTTAGCGTTTAACCAATTCAACCGCTTCCCGGGAGAGGCGGGTCACCTCCTCCCAGTTGCCGCTCTTGACGGCGTCTGCCGGCAGCATCCAGGAGCCGCCGACGGTGGCCACACATTTCAGCGCCAGGTAGTCGGCCACGTTTTTCGGGCCGATGCCGCCGGTGGGGCAGAATTTCACCTGGGGCAGGGGCGCCGCGATGGCGGAGAGTGCCTTGGTGCCGCCGTTCGCCTCGGCCGGGAAGAATTTGAGGTGGTCGTAGCCTGCTTCCAGCGCCTGCATCACCTCGGACGGGGTGGCCACCCCCGGGATCAGCGGCGCCGTGCTCTTGGCCGCGTGGGCCAGCAGGGCCGGGGTCATGCCCGGGGAGATGACGAAGCGGGCACCGGCAGCGACGGCGGCATCAAACTGCGCGCAGTTGAGCACGGTACCGGCACCGACCATGGCATCCGGCATCGCCTTGGCGATGAGGGCAATCGCGTCCAGCGCCACCGGGGTGCGCAGGGTGATCTCGAACACCGAGATGCCGCCATCCAGCAGGGCCTTGGCCATGGGCAGGGCCTGCTCCAGGTCGTTGATGACCATCACGGGTACCAGGGGGGAGGCGGCAAACACCTCGGCAGGGGTCACTTTCCAGTTCTGCATAGCTCTTCCTTAGTCAAAGATGGTGGCGCCGCACTCGGCGCTCGATACCGCGCGACGCATCACGCTGAACAGTTCACGGCCCCACCCCTCTTGTTCCAGGGTGAGGTCGATCTCGGCCTGGGTACGGCCACTCAAATCGGTCAGGCAGTCGAGGCGGCCGGACTCGGCATCCACCCGCAGCAGGTCGCCATCGGCGAGCAGGCCGATGGCCCCGCCGTGCAGCGCTTCCGGGGTGACGTGGATGGCGGCCGGGATCTTGCCGGAGGCGCCGGAGAGGCGGCCGTCGGTGACCAGGGCCACCTTGTGACCCGCCTTCTGCAGGTTGCCAAGCACCGGCATCAGCTTGTGCAGCTCCGGCATGCCGTTGGCGGCTGGGCCGTTGTGGCGCACCACGATGACGGCGTCCTGGTTCAACTCACCGGCCTTGTAGGCCGCCTCCACCGCATGCTGGGAGGAGAAGACCCGGGCCGGGGCCTCGATGACCCGATACTCGGGCGCGACGGCGGAAACCTTGACCACGGCGCGGCCCAGGTTGCCCGCCAGCAGCTTGGTGCCGCCGGTGGCCTGGAACTCGCTGCCAGAGGGAGAGAGCACGCTCGGATCCCCGCTCTCGCCCACCGGTTGCCACACCAGCTTGCCATCCACCAGTGCCGGACGGCTGAGGTAATCCTGCATCTCGCCGAAGACCGGGGTGGCATCCAGGTGGATCAGCCCCTCTTCGGCCAGACGACGCATCAGGCCGGGCACGCCCCCCGCCTGTTCGAAGGCGTTGACGTCCGCCGGGCCGTTCGGGTACATGCGCACCAGGAGCGGCACCACGTCGGAGAGATCGCTCAGGTCGTCCCAGGTCAGCTCAAGCCCGGCGGCGCGGGCCAGCGCCACCATGTGAATGCTGTGGTTGGTGCTGCCGCCGGAGGCGAGCAGGGCCACCAGGCCGTTGACCAGGGCGCGCTCGTCGATCACCGCACTCAGGGGGCGATAGGCCGGGGAGCCCGGGATCATTGCGCTGATGCGGCGGGCCGCTTCCTCGGTGAGGGCGTGGCGCAGCTCGCTGTGCGGATGCACGAAGGCGGAGCCCGGCAGCATCAGACCCATGGCTTCGAACACCAGCTGGTTGGTGTTGGCGGTGCCGTAGAAGGTGCAGGTGCCCGCCGCGTGGTAGGCGCCGCACTCCATCTTGAGCAGGGCGTCGCGGCCCACTTCACCGGCAGCGTACTGCTGGCGCACCTTTACCTTCTCGTCGTTGCTGATGCCGCTCGCCATGGGGCCGGCAGGCACGAAGGCGGTGGGCAGGTGGGCGTGGGAAAGCGCCCCCATGATCTGGCCCGGGGCAATCTTGTCGCAGATGCCGAGCAGCAGGGTGGCGTCGAAGGTGTTGTGGGAGAGGGAGACCGCGGTGGCCTGGGCGATGAGATCCCGGGAGAAGAGGGACATGTCCATCCCCGGCTGGCCCTGGGTCACGCCGTCGCACATGGCGGGCACGCCGCCGGCGACCTGGGCGCTGTGGCCGAGCTCCGCCAGGGCGCCCTTGATGATGTCCGGGTAGCCCTGATAGGGCTGATGGGCACTCAGCATGTCGTTGTAGGCGGTGACGATGGCCACGTTGGCGCGGGTCATGTCGAGGATGCGCCCCTTCTCGTCACAGCTCGAGGCGGCCACGGCGTGGGCCAGGTTGCCACAGGAGAGGGAGGCGCGGGTCTTGCCCTGATCGGCCTGGCGCTGGATGCGGGCCAGGAAGCGGGCACGGCGGGCGGTGCTGCGCTCGCGGATGCGGTTGGTCACCTGGGTGATCACGGGATGGGTCATAGCTTTCTCTCCAACTCTATATACGGGCGCGGTCGGCTGCAGCCGGGCGCGCGACATGGCTCATTGCGCCTGCGTCAGCGCGGTGACGGCACGGTCGACCACCTGTTCGAAGGTCCCGTCGATATCGATGCGAAACACGCCGGGCTCGCCATCCGGTCGCTCCAGGGTATCAAACTGGCTTTGTACCATGGCTTCGCGCATGAAGTGGCCCTGCCGTGCCCGCATCCGTTCGAGAATGAGGGACTGGCTGCCGTCCAGAAACAGGAAACTCACCGAGTCGTTGCCCTCGCGGATCTGGTCGCGGTACTGCTTCTTGAGGGCCGAGCAGACGATGACGCCGAGCTCGTTCTTGCGCTCCAGGCTGTAGGCCGCATCGCGGATCCGCTCAAGCCAGGGGGCCCTGTCTTCGTCGTTGAGCGGGTTGCCCGCCGCCATCTTCTGGATGTTCGCGCGAGGGTGCAGATCATCGCCGTCGATGAACTTGGCCCCCAGAGCATTGGCCACCTTGAGGCCGATGCTGGACTTGCCGCTGCCACACACACCCATCACGATAATGCACTTGCCCGCCATTATTTGACCTCTCTCTCACTTTTCAAAAAACGTTCGCCTGATGGGTTCTAAGCTACCACGTTACCGGTAACATGTTACCGGTAACGTTTCGCAATGTGAAGTGCAGCACAGAAATGTGCAGAACAACAACTAGAACCATTTGAGGACAATTTTATGGACGGAGCAATGAACACACCCGATGTCGCCTATCTGCTCTCGGTAGCGGGCGGAGCCATTGTCATGTTGCTGGTGCTGATCATGCGATTCAAGGTACATGCCTTCGTGGCATTGACCCTGGTCAGCATGCTGACGGCCCTGGCCACCGGGGTCACCTATGACCAGGTGATCCCCACCATGCTGACCGGTTTCGGCGGCACCCTGGCCTCGGTCGCGCTGCTGGTCGGCCTCGGCGCCATGATAGGCAGGATCCTGGAGATGACGGGGGGTGCCAAGGTACTGGCCGATACCCTGATCAACCGCTTCGGCTCCCACCGCGCCCCCTTCGCGCTGGGTGTGGCCTCCCTGCTGTTCGGCTTCCCGATCTTCTTTGACGCCGGCCTCATCGTCATGCTGCCCATCATCTTCAGCGTGGCGAAGCAGTTCGGCGGCTCCGTCCTCAAGTATGCCCTGCCCTCCGCCGGTGCCTTTGCGGTGATGCACGCCTTCCTGCCGCCCCACCCGGGCCCGGTGGCCGCCAGCGAGCTGCTGGGTGCCAACATCGGTCTGCTCACCATCGTGGGCCTGCTGGTCGCGCTGCCCACCTGGTATCTGGGTGCTTACCTGTTCGGGCTCTGGTCCGGCAAGAAGTTTGAGCTGCCCCTGCCCCCGAGCTTCACTGCCAGTGCCGAGCAGCTCTCCGACAAGGCGCCGAGCTTCGGCCAGGTGATCTCCATCCTGCTGCTGCCGCTGGTGCTCATCTTCATGGATACCGGCCTCAATACCCTGAGCGTCATGGGCGTCATCGACAAGGGTGCGGACTGGGTCAACGTGCTGCGCATGGTCGGCAAGACCCCGGTCGCCCTGCTCATCACTGTGCTGTACGCCCTCTGGATGTTCCGCCAGAGCCAGGGCAAGGTGCAGCTCGAGAAGTTCTGCAACGACGCCCTGGCCCCGGTCTGCGCCGTCATCCTGGTCACCGGTGCCGGCGGCATGTTCGGCGGCGTATTGCGGGCGAGCGGCATCGGCACCGCGCTGGCCGACGTCCTCTCCGATACCGGCATGCCGGTGATCCTCGCAGCCTTCCTGGTGTCCGCCGCGCTGCGGGTCGCCCAGGGTTCCGCCACCGTGGCCCTGACCACTACCGCCGCCCTGATGGCGCCGACCGTGGCCGCCACCACCGGCCTGAGCGAGCTGGACCTGACCTTCATCGTCATCGCCATCGCCGGGGGTGCCACCGTGCTCTCCCACTTCAATGACTCCGGCTTCTGGCTGGTCAGCCGCTTCCTCAACATGGACGAGAAGACCACCCTCAAGACCTGGACCGTGATGGAGACCCTGCTCGGTACCATCGCCTTCCTCATCGTGGCCACGGCCAGCGCCATCCTCTGACGGAAACACATCGGGGCCGCATCCGTCGGCCCCGATGTGATATTGCACCGACTTTTTACGGATTCTTGCTTGGGCCCATCGCCACAGATTGCTAGAATTGCCTATTCTTCGCCCCGAGTGGAACGCTTCATCCCGTGATTTCAGGCTTCTCTATGCATTCATCGGCACATTATCGACAGTTGCTGACCCGCTTACCCCAGATCGCGGTTGCCGCGGATCAGTTCCAGATACTCAGCAGCGCCAAAGACTTCAAGAGCCGGATCCTGTCGCTCATCGCCCATGCGACCCAGCGCATCTATCTGATCGCGCTCTATCTGCAGGATGACGAGGCGGGACGGGAGATCCTCTCCGCCCTCTATGCCGCCAAGCAGCGCAATCCCTCTCTCGACATCAAGGTGTTCGTCGACTTCCACCGCGCCCAGCGCGGCCTGATCGGCAAGGGCAAGCAGGGGGGCAACCACCTGATGTACCAGGCCATGGCCGCCAGCCACCAACACCAGATCGAGATCTACGGCGTGCCGGTCAAGGGCCGCGAGCTGCTCGGGGTGCTGCACCTCAAGGGCTTCATCTTCGACGACACCCTGCTTTACTCCGGCGCCAGCCTCAACGACATCTACCTGCACCAGCAGGAGCGCTACCGCTTCGATCGCTATCACCAGATCCACAGCCCGGCACTGACCCGCAGCATGGTCAACTACGTGGATGACGTCTTCCTCGGCAGCGAGGCCGTCCAGCGGCTGGATCGCACCGGCATTCCCGGCGCCAAGCAGCTCAAGGGACCGATCCGCCGCTTCAAGCAGCGTCTGCGCCTCTGCCAGTACCGCTTCGAGAGCATCCAGCCCAACGATCGGGAGCTCGCCGTGACCCCCATGGTGGGCCTGGGCAAGCGGGGCAACCAGCTCAACCGGATGATCCGCAACCTGGTGCGAGCCACCGAGCGGGAGATCTTCATCTGCACCCCCTACTTCAACCCCCCCAAGGAGTTGAACAAGGACGTGGAGGCGCTGCTCAAACGCGGCTGCAAGGTGACCATCGTCGTGGGCGACAAGACCGCCAACGACTTCTTCATCCCCCCGGAGGAGAAGTTCTCCACCATCGGCGGTCTGCCCTATCTCTACGAGACCAACCTGCGCAAGTTTGCCGAGCGCAACCAGCACCACATCGACAACGGCCGGCTCAACCTCATGCTCTGGTGCTGCGAGAAGAACTCCTATCACCTCAAGGGGATCTTCGTGGATGAGGAGTGGGCCCTGCTCACCGGCAACAACCTCAATCCCCGAGCCTGGGCGCTGGATCTGGAGAACGGCCTGCTGGTACACGACCAGCACCATCACCTGCGCGAGCAGTTCAGTGCGGAGCGGGAGAACATCCTGGCCCACACCCGCCGCATCAGTCACTTCGACCAGATAGAGCAGATCAAGGATTACCCGGATCAGGTGCGCAAGCTGCTGGCCCGGATCCACAGGGTCAAGGCTCACCTCCTGCTCAAGCGCATCATCTGACCGCCAGGGCGCCCCGTCAGTGAAAAGGCCTGCCGTTTCCGGCAGGCCTTTTTCATGGATGACCCTCCCCCCGCTCCCTTGCCCACCAGCCCGGAACGGCACAACGCGGCTTGCATCGAGGCCGCAACAACCCCTATCATCTGGACATATTTACAGTGTTTTCGGGCATCTAATTGATGAAATTGGATAAAATCTCCCTCGACAGCCTCAAGGGTGTCGGCAGCAAGATGCTGGAGAAACTCGAGCGGCTGGGGCTGGCCACGGTACAGGACCTGCTGTTCCACCTCCCCCTGCGCTACGAGGACCGCACCCAGGTGTGGCCCATCGGCGATCTGCCGCCCGGCCTGCACGGTGCCGTCGAGGGCGAGATCCAGGACACCCAGCTGGTAATGGGGCGCCGCCGCATGCTGGTGTGCCGTATCAGCGACGGCACCGGCAGCCTGACCCTGCGCTTCTTCAATTTCACCGCTGCCCAGAAAAACAGCCTGGCCCAGGGCCGCCTTATCCGCTGCTTCGGCGAGACACGTCCCGGCAAGTACGGCCTGGAGATGGCCCACCCCGAGTACAAGCTGCTCGGCGAGGAGCAGGCCGGCCAGACCGAAGAGGCCCTCACCCCCGTCTACCCCACCACAGAGGGGCTGCGCCAGCTCACCCTGCGCAGCCTCACGGATCAGGCCCTGGCCCAGCTCGACCTCTACGGGGTCGAGGAGCTGCTGCCTGCCGGCCTCTATCCCCAGCAGATCGATCTTGCCGCCGCCCTGAAGCTGCTGCACCGCCCGCCTCCCTCGGTGGCGCTGGCCCTGCTCGAGAGCGGCCAGCACCCGGCACAGCAGCGGCTGGTACTGGAAGAGCTGCTGGCCCACAACCTCTCGGTCTTGAAGGTGCGCGCCCAGGCACAGACCCAGCTGGCCCGCGCCCTCAAACCCGCTCCCGAGCTGGTCCGGCAACTGCTCGGCGCCCTGCCGTTCACCCCCACCGGCGCCCAGAGCCGGGTGGTGGCGGAGATAGCCAGGGATCTGCAGCAGAGCCACCCCATGATGCGGCTGGTGCAGGGGGACGTGGGCTCAGGTAAAACGCTGGTCGCGGCGCTGGCCGCCCTGCAGGCCATCGGCAACGGCTGCCAGGTGGGGCTGATGGCCCCGACCGAGCTGCTGGCCGAACAGCACGCCATCAACTTCGCCAGGTGGCTGGAGCCGCTCGGCATCAAGGTGGGCTGGCTGGCGGGCAAGCAGAAGGGCAAGGCGCGGGAAGAGGCGCTGGCCGCCATCGCGGACGGCAGCGTCAAGATGGTGGTGGGCACCCACGCCATCTTCCAGGAGCAGGTGGTATTCCAGCGCCTCGCCCTGGTCATCATCGATGAACAGCACAGGTTCGGCGTGCATCAGCGCCTCGCCCTGCGAGAAAAAGGAGAGCGGGAAGGGGTGCATCCCCACCAGCTCATCATGACCGCCACCCCCATCCCCCGCACCCTGGCGATGACCGCCTATGCGGACCTCGACACCTCCATCATCGACGAGCTGCCGCCGGGCCGCACTCCCATCACCACAGTCGCCCTGCCGGACAGTCGCCGCCAGGATGTGATCGAGCGGGTGAGGCTCGCCTGCGAGGAGGGCAAGCAGGCCTACTGGGTCTGCACCCTGATCGAGGAGTCGGAGGTGCTGGAGTGCCAGGCCGCCGAAGACACCGCCGCCGAGCTGCAAACCCTGCTGCCCGGCCTGCACATCGGCCTGGTACACGGCCGGATGCGCCCCGTCGAGAAACAGCGGGTGATGGAGGAGTTCAAGGCGGGCATACTGCAACTGCTGGTCGCCACCACCGTCATCGAGGTGGGGGTGGATGTGCCCAATGCCAGCCTGATGATCATCGAAAACCCCGAGCGACTGGGGCTGGCCCAGTTGCACCAGCTCCGCGGCCGGGTCGGGCGGGGGTCGGTGGCCTCTCACTGCGTGCTGCTCTATCATGCCCCCTTGTCCAAGACCGCCCAGAGCCGCCTCGGGGTACTGCGGGAGACCAACGACGGCTTTCTCATCGCCCAGCGGGATCTGGAGCTGCGTGGCCCAGGCGAGCTGCTCGGTACCCGCCAGACCGGCCTGGCCGATCTCAAGATCGCCGATCTGGTGCGCGACCAGCCGCTCATCCCTCAGGTGCAGAAGATGGCGCGCTTCCTGATGGACAAACACCCGGCTCATGTCGAGCCCCTGATCCGCCGCTGGCTGGGCCTGCGAGACCACTACTCCAATGCTTGACCAAGGCAGATGCAGAAGAGGGTCACCTTGCCTGATGGACAAACACCCGGCTCATGTCGAGCCCCTGATCCGCCGCTGGCTGGGCCTGCGGGACCACTACTCCAATGCTTGACCAAGGCAGATGCAGAAGAGGGTCACCTTGCCTGATGGATAAACACCCGAGCCATGTCGAACCCTTGATACGATGCTGGCTCGGTCTACGGGATCACTACTCGAATGCCTGACCAAGCAACAGAAACAGGAGGAAAGCACTGATGAATTCCTGGCTCCGCGGCCTGCTCTACACCCTCGCCTTCCTGCTGCTCTTTGTCTGGGTCGGTCTCGGCCTGTTCGATGCCGAGCGCGCCAAAGGCCCCATCGCCAACTGGCTCAGCCAGCAGACCGGGGTGCCCGTCACCATAGGCCGGCTGGTGTTCAATCCGCTGCACCCCTACACCCTGCTGGCGGAACAGGTGCGCTATGGGGATGCGGTACAGCTGGAAAAACTCTATCTGGAGATCGAGCACATCGACTGGTTGAACCGGGATGTGCGCATCGCCCACCTGGACCTCATCCGTCCCGTCATCAAGCTGCCGCTCCCCAACCAGTTGCCAAGCCTGCCGGTTCACTCCCTCACCATCAGCGACAGCACCATCGACAACCTGAGCCTGCAGAGCGAGGCCCTGACCCTGCGCGGCCTCAGTGCGTCCCTGAGTGACTGGGAACTGATCGACCCGAGACGCCAGCCCCAGGCCAACCTCACCCTGGGCATCAACCAGCTGGAGACCCCCATGTTCACCCTGGCCCGTCTCAGCCTCAAGGGGCGGCTGGAGGGGCAGGTGCTCAGCACCGACAGACTGACCACCAACCTGTTCGACGGCCTGCTCGAGACCGGCATGGTGCTGAACTGGCCAGAGCGCAGCCTGCAACTGCACGATCTCAAGGCCCGCGCCATGCGCCTCGAGCTTGGTGACATCCCCCCTGGCGAGTTCCCCCTGCGCCGCATCACCCTGGACAGGGGTCAGCTTGCCCAGGTGAGCATCAATGCCATCGATCAGGAGCTCTCCCTCAACAACTTCAACGGCCAGCTCACCGCCTTCGACTGGCAGGCGGGCAGCCAGCCCAGCGGCTATCTGGCGGGCACCCTAGGCGACATGGGCCGCGGCTTGTTCCAGCTTGAGGCCGTCGAGGGCAAGCTCGCCTTCTCCTCCCGGCAGCTGGATGCCGAGCTGCGGGGCAAAGCATACGAAGGGGAGTTCAACGTCGAGCTGGCCCTCGACACCCAGCAGCAGAAGCTCACCCTGAAGGATCTGGCCCTGAGCGGCATGGACATCAGTTTGCCCCAGGGGTGGTGGCAGGATTGGCAGGGCTGGCGCCCGCAACAGATCGACATCCGCAAACTGGCCTTCGACAAGCTCAAGGTGCTCTCTTTCGACGACACCCTGCCCCTCTCCCTGACCGGCTGGCAACTCTACCTGAACGATCTCGCCCTGCGGGGCAACCAGCCAGGCCCCCTGCTGGGGCGCGCCCGCATCGAGAGCAAGTGGTTCGAGCTGGTGTGGGACGGTCTCAGTGCTCGCAACGGCACCCTGGATGGCGAGCTGACCCCCAGCTCCTGGCAGCTCAACACCTTCACCACCTCCCTGCCCGACGAGGGCTCCCTCAACCTGAGCGGCCAGTGGGGCAGGACGCCCGGGCAGGAGAGCCGCCTGCAGTTGCAGGGCAAGCAGCTGGATCTGGAGCAGTGGGGCAAGTTGCTGCACTCCCCCGTCTCCTTCGCGGGCAAGGTGGATCTGGCGGCAGATCTGCAGGCCGACCTCAACGGGCAGCCCGGCGAGCAGACGGCCAACTGGCGCCGGACCCTTCAGGGCAGCCTGAGCCTGGAGAGCAAGGATCCCTTCTGGGACAAGGTCGGCATCGACCCCTTGCTGGATGACTGGTTCAGGGAGCAGACCCCCCCCGATCTGACACCGCAGATGCTGTGGCAGGCGATGCAACGCGGAGACACCCCCTTCTATCAGATCAGGCTGGATGCCAGGGCGGAGCAGGGCAAGGTGCGGATCGAGCAAGGTGGTGCCTCCACCATCACCCACCTGCTGGCACTGCAAGGGGGTGTCGACCTGGCCGCAGACCAGTGGCAGCTCGACCTCGGGGTCCTGAACAAGGGGCGCTGCGCCGAGCTGCTCGCCCGCTGGCGCGGCCCCCTCAATGCGCCCGACCTGGGCTGGAGTTTCCCCACGGGACAGGACGCCTGTGGCTGGGAGGCGGGTGTGCGCTACCCCGCCCAGGGACGAAGCGGCCCGCTCTGGCGCCCACGGCCACCGGCCGCCCAATAACGAACAAGGCCTCGCGAAGAGGCCTTGTTGCTGTGAACATCAGGGATCAGCGTGCGCCGCGCTTGATGGGCAGTACCACGTACTGACCGACAAACTCCACCGCCAGCTTGCGGCCGCTGAACAGCTGCACCCGCAGGCTGAATTTGGCGGACTCTCCGCCCCTCAGCGGCTCGAGCACGGCGGGCATGCCCTCCCGGGCCACCCGCGCCTCCGGTTCTTCGCTCACCGGCCGGTAATACTTGATGTTGCCCTCGGCCAGCACGGTATCCCCTCCCAGCCCTGCCTCCTTGAGCTGCAACCAGATGAGACCCCAGCCCGCCAGCACGCACTGGCTGTAGATGCTGCCGGCGAACATGGTGTCGTGGACGTTGAGATTGGCCGCCAGGTTGGCCTTGAGGTGGAAGGTCTGGCCATCGTAGTGGGTGATGTGCACCCCCATCTTCTCGCTGATGGGAATGCCCCGCGACCAGCGGGTGGTGAGATCCTGGCACCACTCCGGACGGTACTGGATGGTCTGCATGGGACTCAGGGACTTGATCATCTGGCGGTGAGGGATGCGGCCGAAGGAGACGGGGCCTTCCCCTACCTCGAGGAAGCCGCAGCGGCGATAGAACTCCACCGCCTCCTGGCGGGCGTTCATCACCAGCCGTTTCACCTTCTCGTCGCGGGCAAGCTGCTCGAGATCCTCCACCATGCGGGCGCCCAGCCCCTGGCCGCGAAATTCGGGTCGCAGCGCCATAAAGCGGATTTGGGCTTCATCGCCGCCCACAAAGAGGCGACCCACGGCGATGGGCGTTCCGTCGGGTGAGAGCATCAGCCGGTGAATGGCGACGCTATCGTACTCGTCACGCTCGGAGCCAAGGGGCAGATTGAAGGGTTTGCGCAGTAGTTCCCAGCGCAACTGATAGTAAGCATCCAGCTCCGCTGGTGTTTCTGGGGTGACTACCCGGTACATAAAGCGATCCTTGAGTGTGCGCCGACTGGCAGATGGAAGGACTGACGCAACCATTTCTCCCGGCGCAGCCTGTAGTAGGTATCCAGCTCGGCTGCCGTTTGGGGGATGACCACCCGGTACATAACAACATCCTTGAGTTACACTGGTCGAAAGCCATCTTGCCGTGCAAATTCATGGACTTCAATCTGCAAGCGTACCAAGCCGATCACTTATTGCACCTCAGTGCCAAACCCGAACGCCGCGTTTCGGTGCTTGAAAATGCCCGTCATCGCTGGCTGGAAATGGATGGCGTGGTGCAATCCGCCATGAGCCTCCACCAACCGGCCCGCCTCTGTCTGCCTCATCAACGGAGCATCGCGGAGCAGTTGCCAAAGCAGGCAAGCCGGATCCTGGAGCTGGGGCTGGGCGGAGGGGATCTCACCCGTCACCTGGCGGCACGCTGGCCCGATGCCCACCACGACTGCGTGGATCTGGATGCCGAGATCCTCACCCTGTTCCAGCAGTTCTTCCTCCCCTCGTCAGGGGGCTCGCCTCGGCTGCATCACGCCGATGCGCTGCACTTCCTGCACCAGAGCCAGGAGAGCTACGATCTGGTGCTGCTGGATTTGTTCAGCCAGGACGGCAACCCCCTGCTGCTGTTCCAGGCCCCGCTCTATCAGGCGCTGGCCAGCCGCCTGAGCGGCACCCTCATCATCAATCTGCTGCCCCGCACCCGGCTCGAACAGGCACAGGCTCTGCGATTGGCAGAGGAGTGGATAGGCCCGACCCGCGTCCACGACGTGCCCGGCTACCGCAACGTCATCCTGCACGCGACCCGTCAGCATGGCCAGGGCGGGCGAGCACCGGCAGGGTGAAGAACCTACGAAGTGTGCAGGCATCGCGTCCTGCCCTCCGGTGAGGCCCGCTCTGCCTGCCACCCTTATACCTGCAGCCAGAAGGTAACGGGGCCATCGTTGAGCAGCCTGACCTTCATGTCGGCGGCGAAGCGGCCGGTTTCGGTCGGCACACCGCTCTCCCTGGCGCGAGCCACGAAGTACTCATAGAGTCGCTCGGCATCTGCGGGATGGGCGCCACCGGAGAAGCTGGGTCTCATCCCCTTGCCGGTATCCGCCGCCAGGGTGAACTGGGAGACCACCAGCAAGCTGCCACCCACCTGGCTCACGTTGAGGTTCATCTTGCCGTTCTCGTCAGAGAAGATGCGATAGCCGCTCACCTTGTGCAGCAGCTTGTCCGCCTTGGCCTCGTCATCCCCCTGCTCCACCCCGAGCAGCACCAGCAACCCCTGGCCGATGGCCCCGGTCACCTCTCCCTCTACCGTTACGCTGGCCTCGCTGACCCGCTGAATCAGTGCAATCACATCCCTCTCCTCTCAAAACAGCACGACCGCCCATCCTGCGGGATGAGCGGTCGTCGATGCTACCAATAAATGCCCTGCCCGGGCCAACGCCTTTGTGGCGGGATCCGGTGTGATGGCCGGCCGGCGTCAGGCCAGCTCCTCTGCACCGGGCTTCTCGTACTCCCCGAGGCAGGCGGTGGTCTCGGCCCCCAGCAACACCACCAGCCAGCTCAGATACACCCAGACGAACAGGATGGGAATGGTCGCCAGGGCGCCATAGATGGCCTGGTAGGAGGGGAAGTTGGTGATGTAGATGGCAAAGCCGCGCTTGGCCAGCTCGAACAGGGTGGCCGCCACCAGGGCACCTATGAAGGCGTGGGTCAGCCGCACGCGGCAGTTGGGCACCACGGTATAGATCAGCAGGAAGGTGAGCACGGAGAAGAGGAACGGCAGGCTGCGCAGCAGCAGATAGCCGATACCGAACAGGCTGTCAGCCGCGAACAACCTGAGCGAGAGAATGTAGGAGGAGATGGCGATGCTGGCCCCGATGAGCACGGGGCCCAGGGTCAGGATCATCCAGTACATGGCGAATGCCTGGGCCAAGGGCCGGCTTCGGGTGGATCGCCAGATGTAGTTGAGGTTCTTGTCGATGGCCGAGATGAGCATCAGGGCCACCACGATCAGGGCACCGATACCGACGGCCGTGGTGTTGGTGGCGTTGGCCACGAAGCCGTCGATGTACTCCTTGAGCATCTCGCCGGCGGTGGGGACGAAGTTGTGATAGACGAACTGCTCCATCGCCTGCTTCAGGCTCTGGAACACCGGAAAGGCCGACATCATGCCGAACACCACGGCGATCATGGGCACCAGGGAGAGCAGGGTGACATAGGCCAGGTAACCGGCGGTCACCGTCAATCTGTCCTGCTGGAAGCGGCCCCAGACAAACTGGGCGAAGTGGGCACCATCGTGGCGCAAGAAGGAGAGTGCATGGGCCAGACGGCCGCGGATCTGCTGCTGCATCTTGTTTCTCGTAAGCGTGATCATGCAGACATTGTGTCAGATAGGGTGGTCATTTGGCCACCCGCAGACCGGCCGGATGCGCCTCCATCGGGCTCAGGCACCATGCGCCCTCATGTCGAGCCCATAAAAAAAGAGGCCATAAGGCCTCTCTTTGGTCTGTCGATGAACAGCTATCGATCAAGCACGACCAGCGCGCTTGCGATCCATCTCAGTCAGCAGTTTCTTGCGGATACGGATGGCTTTCGGGGTGATCTCGACCAGCTCGTCGTTGTCGATGAACTCGAGAGCCTGCTCCAGGGTCATGCGGATCGGCGGAGTCAGCACCTGGGCTTCGTCGGTACCGGAGGCACGCATGTTGGTCAGCTGCTTGCCTTTCAGGCAGTTGACGGTCAGGTCGTTGGAGCGGGAGTGGATACCGATCACCTGGCCTTCGTACACTTCGGTCGCGTGACCAATGAACAGACGACCACGGTCTTGCAGACCGAACAGGGCGAAGGTCAGGGCCTTGCCGGTGGCGTTGGAGATCAGCACGCCGTTCTGACGCTCACCGATGCTGCCACCCTTGTGCGGACCGTAGTGGTCGAAGGTGTGATACAGCAGACCGGTACCAGAGGTCATGGTCAGGAACTCGGTCTGGAAGCCGATCAGGCCACGGCTCGGGATGATGAAGTCCAGACGGACGCGACCCTTGCCATCCGGGGTCATGTTGGTCATCTCGCCTTTACGCAGGCCGAGCTGCTCCATCACGGATCCCTGATGCGCTTCTTCCACGTCCACAGTAACGGTTTCGAACGGTTCTTGCAGTTCGCCATCCACGGTACGCAGGATAACTTCCGGACGGGATACCGCCAGTTCGTAACCTTCGCGACGCATGTTTTCGATCAGGATGGAGAGGTGCAGTTCACCACGGCCGGAGACGCGGAACTTGTCCGGATCTTCGGTCTCTTCCACGCGCAGGGCCACGTTGTGAACCAGCTCCTGGTTCAGACGCTCCAGAATGTTGCGGGAGGTGACGAACTTGCCTTCTTTACCGGCGAACGGCGAGGTGTTGACCTGGAAGGTCATGTTCACGGTCGGCTCGTCAACGGAGAGCGGCGGCAGGGCTTCGACGGCACTGTTGTCACAGATGGTGTCAGAGATCTTCAGCTCGCCCAGACCGGTGATGGCGATGATGTCGCCCGCTTGCGCGTCGGTCACTTCGGTACGGGACAGGCCCAGGTAGCCCAGCACCTGACCGACCTTGCCGGTACGCGGTTTGCCGTTGGCACTGACGATGGTGACCTGCTGGTTGGTCTTGACGCGACCACGAGTGATGCGGCCGATACCGATGACGCCCACGTAGGAGTTGTAGTCCAGCTGGGAGATTTGCATCTGGAAGGCACCGTCAACGTCGCCCTTCGGGGCTTCCACGTTGTCGACGATGGCCTGGAACAGGGGTTCCATGTTCTCGGACGGGACGTCCTGATCCAGGGTGGCCCAACCGTTCAGTGCAGAGGCGTAAACAACCTTGAAGTCCAGTTGCTCATCGGTGGCACCCAGGTTGTCGAACAGATCAAAGACCTGATCCATTACCCAGTCAGGACGAGCACCCGGACGGTCGATCTTGTTGATGACCACGATGGGCTTCAGACCCTGGGCGAACGCCTTCTGGGTCACGAAACGGGTCTGCGGCATCGGGCCGTCAACGGCGTCGACCAGCAGCAGCACGGAGTCAACCATGGAGAGCACGCGCTCAACTTCACCACCGAAGTCGGCGTGACCCGGGGTATCCACGATGTTGATGCGGTAGTCGTTCCAGCGGATCGCAGTGTTCTTGGCGAGAATGGTGATGCCACGTTCCCGTTCCAGATCATTGGAGTCCATGATCCGTTCCTGACCTTCGCTGGTGCGATCCAGAGTGCCGGATTGCTGCAGCAGCTTATCAACCAGAGTCGTTTTGCCGTGGTCAACGTGCGCAATAATCGCAATATTGCGTAAATTCTCTAACATTCTCGCCTCAAATCACCGGGTAAAATTGGGCGCTAATTGTACTCTCGCCTTTGTGATCTGCCTAGCAGAATTGCAACACATTCACACACAACAAAGGATCAGGATCATGGACCCCGCAGCAAAAGGCTGCTTAGATGGCCTGGATACGCTGGCGCACCATCTCGGCGCACCAAAACGATCCAAGGTTGCACCACTTTAATGCAGCAACCGGCATGAGAACGGGTTTCTCGACAGCCTGAAACGGTGCAAGTGCCCTGAAATCAAGCTGTCACAAACTTGGCACGATACTGGCTTATGTGAATGTGACGACGCATTCACCCAAAGAGTTTTAACACCGGAGGTTACTTAGCATGTCAGCCCAGAACGTTTTGGCCCTGATCCAGGAACACGAAGTCAAGTTTGTTGATCTGCGTTTTACCGACACCAAGGGTAAAGAGCAGCACGTATCCATCCCTTCCCACCAGGTTGACGAAGACTTCTTCGAAGACGGCAAGATGTTCGATGGTTCCTCCATCGGCGGCTGGAAGGGCATCAACGAGTCTGACATGGTGCTGATGCCGGACCCGGCTTCCGCCAAACTGGACCCGTTCACCGAAGAGACCACTCTGAACATCGTCTGTGACGTGCTGGAACCCGCCACCATGCAAGGCTATGACCGCGATCCGCGCTCCATCGCCAAGCGTGCCGAAGATTTCCTGAAGTCCAGCGGCATCGCTGACACCGTGCTGTTCGGGCCGGAGCCGGAATTCTTCATGTTCGACAACATCACCTTCTCCAACACCATGGGCCACAGCTTCGTGAAGATCGAATCCGAAGAAGCTGCCTGGAACTCCGGTACCGACTACGAGCACGGCAACAAGGGTCACCGTCCGTTCGTCAAGGGTGGTTACTTCCCGGTTGCCCCGGTTGACTCCTCCCAGGACATCCGTGCCGCCATGTGCCTGGTGCTGGAAGAGATGGGCCAGGTCGTCGAAGCTCACCACCACGAAGTGGCGACTGCCGGTCAGAACGAGATCGCAACCCGCTTCAACACCCTCACCCTGAAGGCTGACGAAGTGCAGGTCCTGAAGTACGTGATCCACAACGTGGCCCACGCCTACAACAAGACCGTCACCTTCATGCCGAAACCCATGTTTGGCGACAACGGCTCCGGCATGCACTGCCACCAGTCCCTGGCCAAAGACGGCGTCAACCTGTTCGCAGGCGACCTGTATGGCGGTCTGTCCGAGATGGCACTGCACTACATCGGCGGCATCATCAAACACGCCAAGGCCATCAACGCCTTCGCCAACCCGACCACCAACTCCTACAAGCGTCTGGTGCCGGGCTATGAAGCACCGGTCATGCTGGCCTACTCCGCCCGCAACCGCTCTGCCTCCATCCGTATCCCGGTCGTGCCGAGCCCGAAAGCCCGCCGCATCGAAGTACGCTTCCCGGATCCGGCTGCCAACCCGTACCTGGCCTTCGCTGCCCAGCTGATGGCCGGTCTGGACGGTATCATCAACAAGATCCATCCGGGCGATGCCATGGACAAGAACCTGTACGATCTGCCGCCGGAAGAAGCCGCCGAAGTGCCGACCGTTGCCGGTTCCCTGGACGAAGCGCTGTCCGCACTGGATGCAGACCGTGAGTTCCTGACCCGTGGTGGCGTGTTCAGCGATGACTTCATCAACTCCTACCTGGAACTGAAACAGCAGGATGTTGACCGCGTGCGCATGACTCCGCACCCGCTGGAGTTCGAGCTGTACTACTCCGTCTAATCCGCTTTCCCATGACAAACCCGCCATCTGGCGGGTTTTTTTCATTCTGGCAACGGAAATACCGCCAAACGGGCACGATCGTACAGAAAGATGATCCCGTTCACGGAGCCGTACCACCCTCGGCTGCTCACGCCCCGACCCCGTGGTTTTTCTCTGATAGGATTAAGGTGAACCCCGTCAAGGAGAGATGGATGAACACTGTACCCTGGCTGCTGAGCCTCCTGCTGATGGCCTCCTGTTCTGCACAGGCCGCACGCGTCTACTCCTGGGTCGATCCCCAGGGGGTGACCCACTACACCGATGCCCCCCCTCCCGGCAAGAGCGCAAAAGAGGTGGACCTGCGGGTCTCGCCGCTCATCGGCACAGCCCCCCACTCGGTCCAGGTGGACAACTTCAACAGCCTGACCGGTGTCGATGCCAGGAAAGCCCTGGAAGCGGCTCCCCTGGAGATCGACCTCATCTCTCCGGAACCGGGCAGCACATTGCGCGACAATACCGGCAACATCGTCTTCCAGGGCGAGATCTCTCCCCAGGTCCCGGTGCAATACGATGTTCGCCTGATCCTGAACGGCAAGGCGGTGCCCCTGGTTCACAACAGCCTGGCCATACGGGTGGAAAACCTCGATAGGGGCGCTTACGAGGCACGGCTCGAGTTGCTCGCCAAAGACGGTACGATCCTTGCTAAATCTAAGCCAACCACCTTTTACCTGCACAGGGCGTCGGTGAATCAGGCTCCCAGAGCCGCCCCCAAGGCCAATTAGGGGTGATGTGACGCACCGATGCGGGTAAACTTGATGCACTATATTGGTGCATTCTAGGTGTACAGCACCGTTTTAGGGAGAAACCTGTGCCAACCCGCTCGGACAACGCCAAGACACTCTTGGACAATCTGCTGACCGCCGTCATTCTCATGGATGAACGTCTCTGCATTCAATTCGTCAACCCGGCGGCAGAGCAGCTGCTTTCCCTCAGCGAACGACGACTGATCGGCATCGAACTGCCCCACCTGCTGGAGCACATCTCTCTCGATCTGCAGCGTTTCAAACAGTGCCTCATTTCGGGGCAGGGCTTCACCGACAGCGAAGTCACCCTGGTGGTGGAGGGGGAGCCCAGGCTGGTAGAGATCAGCGTCAGCCCCATGGCCGATAATGAACAGCGACTGATGGTGGTAGAACTGCGCAAGATCGATCAGCAGAAGAAGATCAGCCAGGAGCTGCAGCAACACGCCCAGCAGCAGGCCGCCAAGGAGCTGGTGCGCGGCCTGGCGCACGAGATCAAGAACCCCCTGGGGGGATTGCGCGGCGCGGCCCAACTGCTGCAAAAGGAGTTGCCCGACCCGGCCTTGCGTGAATACACCGGCATCATCATCGAGCAGGCCGATCGCCTGCGGGTGCTGGTCGACAGGTTGCTCGGTCCCCAGCGTCCCGGCCGTCACCAGATGCACAACGTTCACTCCGTGCTGGAGCAGGTGCGCCGTCTGGTGGACCTGGAGCTGCCGCCGCAGATCCGCATCGAGCGGGACTACGACCCCAGCATCCCCGAATTCGAGATGGAATCGGACCAGCTGCAACAGGCGTTCCTGAACATAGTGCGCAACGCCGCCGAGGCCCTTGGGGATCAGGACGGCCTCATCCGCATCAAGACGCGCACCGCCTTCCAGATCACCATCCATGGCCAGCGCTATCGCCTGGCGGCCGAAATCAAGATCATCGACAACGGCCCCGGCATTCCCGACGCCATTCGCGACACCCTCTTCTATCCCATGATCACCGGCAAGGATGGGGGAACAGGCCTGGGCCTCTCCATCGCCCAGAACCTGATCGATCAGCACAAGGGGCGCATCGACTGCATCAGCTGGCCGGGCCACACCGAATTCACCATTTATTTACCACTTCGCAAGTAAGGGAACCTCATGACAGCAAAAGTGTGGATCGTCGATGACGACAGCTCCATCCGGTGGGTTCTGGAGCGCACCCTTGGCAGCGAAGGCTTCGAATGCGAAAGTTTCGCCGACGGCGAAGCCCTGCTGAGTTCACTGGAGATGCGCTCACCGGACGTGATCCTCTCGGATATTCGCATGCCGGGCATCGACGGCCTGAGCCTGCTGGAGCAGATCCATCGCCGCCAGGCCGATCTGCCCATCATCATCATGACGGCCCACTCGGACCTCGACTCCGCAGTCAACGCCTACCAGCGAGGTGCCTTCGAATACCTGCCCAAGCCGTTCGACATCGACGAAGCGGTCACCCTGGTACGCCGGGCCGAGAACCACCTCAAGGAGCAGCGGACCAAGCGCAAGGCTCGCCAACAGGAAGCCACCACCACCCCGGAGATCATCGGCGAAGCCCCTGCCATGCAGGAGGTGTTCCGCGCCATCGGCCGGCTGTCGCGCTCCAGCATCTCGGTGCTCATCAACGGCCAGAGCGGTACCGGCAAGGAGCTGGTTGCCCATGCCCTGCACAAGCACAGCCCCCGGGCCCACAAGAACTTCATCGCCCTCAACATGGCGGCCATCCCGAAAGATCTCATCGAATCCGAGCTGTTCGGTCATGAGAAGGGAGCCTTCACCGGCGCCAACAACATTCGTCACGGCCGCTTCGAACAGGCCGATGGTGGCACCCTGTTTCTCGACGAAATAGGCGACATGCCGCTGGACGTGCAGACCCGGTTGCTGCGGGTACTGGCGGACGGGCAGTTCTACCGGGTTGGCGGCCACCAACCGGTGCAGGTGGATGTGCGGATCATTGCCGCCACCCACCAGAATCTGGAGAAGCGGGTCGCCGACGGCGAGTTTCGGGAAGACCTGTTCCACCGCCTCAACGTCATCCGCATCCATATTCCGGCCCTCAAGGAGCGCCGGGAGGACATCCCCCAGCTGGCCCAGCACTTCCTGCTGCGAGCCGCCAAGGAGCTGAACGTGGAGGCCAAGAGCCTGCACCCGGATACCCAGACCTACATCAGCCGCCTCCCCTGGCCGGGCAACGTGCGCCAGCTGGAGAACGTCTGCCGCTGGCTGACGGTGATGGCCTCGGGCCAGGAGGTGCTGGTAGGCGATCTGCCCACCGAGCTGCTGACTCCCATCACCAGCACCGCCGAGCCGGGCCAGCCCGCCCTGACCGGTGGCTGGCAGCAGCAGTTGCAGGACTGGGTGGCCGCCAAGCTGGCGCTGGGGGAGACCGATATCCTGGCGGATGCCATGCCCCAGTTCGAACGGATCATGCTGGAGACAGCACTGGATCACACCCACGGTCACAAGCAGGAGGCTGCCCGCCTGCTCGGCTGGGGCCGCAATACCCTGACCCGCAAGCTCAAGGAGCTCGACATTCCCTGAGCCTGCGGGAAAAACGATTCCCATCACGCCTTGAGGGAAAGCCTGACCAATCACACCCCGTTTGCTTGCAAACGGGGTATCTTTTTCAGGCGTCCCGCCTAGAATGGCAGGCTTTCCAACCCGACTCGCAGAAGGTGCCCCATGATTGACAGATCCCTCCCCCTGACCGACCTGCATCGCCATCTGGATGGCAACATCCGCCCGCAGACCATTCTCGAGCTGGGACGTCAGCACAACATCCGACTGCCGGCCGATGAGCTGGAAGCCCTGCGCCCGCACGTGCAGATCGTCGAGAACGAGCCGAGTCTGGTGGCCTTCCTGAAGAAACTGGACTGGGGCGTTGCCGTGCTGGCCGACTACGATGCCTGCCGCCGGGTCGCCTACGAAAACGTGGAAGATCTGCTGCGTGCCGGGATCGACTATGCCGAGCTGCGCTTCAGCCCGGCCTACATGGCGATGACCCACAAACTGCACCCGCAGGGCGTGGTCGAAGCCATCATCGACGGCGTGGCCGCAGGCAGCCGTGACTTTGGCATCAAGACCAATCTCATCGGCATCATGAGCCGTACCTTCGGCACCGAGCAGTGCAAGCAGGAGCTGGATGCCTGTCTGGCTCATCGCGATCGCCTGGTCGCCATCGATCTGGCCGGCGACGAACTGGGCTTCCCGGGCGATCTCTTCACCGACCACTTCCGCCGGGTGCGGGATGCAGGAATGCGGGTCACCGTGCACGCCGGTGAAGCCGCCGGCCCCGAGAGCATGTGGCAGGCCATTCGCGAGCTGGGAGCCGAGCGCATCGGCCACGGGGTCAAGGCCATCCAGGATCCGGCCCTGATGGCCTATCTGGCCGAACACCGCATCGGCATCGAGTCCTGCCTCACCTCCAACCTCCAGACCACCACAGTGGCGAGTCTGGCCGATCACCCGATCCGCCAGTTCCTGGCCGCCGGCGTGCTGGCCTGCCTCAATACCGACGATCCGGCGGTGGAGGGGATCGACCTGCCCCATGAATACGAGGTGGCGGCCTCGGCTGCCGGCATGACGGTGAGCGAGATCCGCACCGCCCAGCAGAACGGCCTGACCCTGGCCTTCCTGAGCGAAGCCGAGAAGGCCGAGCTGAGTGCCCGTGCGGCTCAACGCTGAGCAGGGGTAAAACCCAATAAAAAAACCGCCGAAAGGCGGTTTTTTTATTGTCCCACGACATTGCCCGGCCTAGATCACCCGGGAGAACTGCTGCTGGCGCGCCTTGTTGCGCAGGTAGACATCGAAGCACATGCAGATGTTGCGGATCAGCAGCTGACCGGTGGAGACCACCTCCAGCCCCTCTTCGGTCATGCGCACCAGACCGTCATCGATGAAGGTCTGCAACAGCTTGAGATCCTCGGCAAAATACTCCTTGAACACCAGGCCGTGGGCCTGCTCCACAGCGGCGAAGTTCAGGGAAAAATCGCAGATGAGGCGCTTGATCACCTCACGACGGATCAGATCGTCCCGATTGAGGGAGCACCCCTTCCACTGGGCATGGCCCAGTGACTCGACCTGGGCGTAGTAGGTTTTGAGATCCTTCTGGTTCTGGGAATAGGCATCCCCCATCATGCTGATGGAAGAGACCCCCAGCCCCAGCAGATCGCAATCCCCCTGGGTGGTATAGCCCTGGAAGTTGCGATGCAGCTTGCCCTCACGCTGGGCGACGGCCAGCTCGTCATCGGGCTTGGCAAAGTGGTCCATGCCGATGAACTGATAACCCTGGCCGGTCAGGAAGGCAATGGTGTCCTGCAGCATGGCCAGCTTCTCCTGCGGTGCCGGCATGTCCGCTTCTTTCAGCTTGTGCTGGGCGGCAAAACGGCTCGGCAGGTGGGCATAGTTGAAGATGGAGAGGCGGGCCGGGTCGGTCTTGAGCACCTCTTCCAGGGTGTGATGGAAGCTCTCCCGGTTCTGGTGCGGCAGACCGTAGATGAGATCCAGATTGGTGGAGCGGAACCCCAGCTCGCGGGCACGAACCAGCATGGCACGGATGAAGTCGTTGTCCTGCTCCCGATTGACCGCGACCTGGACCGCCTTGTTGAAGTCCTGAACGCCAAGGCTGATGCGGTTGAAACCGAGCTCCCGCAGCACATCCAGCATGGACAATTCGATCTCGCGGGGATCCACCTCGATGCTGATCTCCCCCTCCTCGGCGAAGTGGAAGTGCTCCCGCAACATGGCCATCAGACGACGAGTCTGGGGTTCGCTCAGATAGGTGGGTGTGCCGCCACCCCAGTGCAGCTGGGTGACCAGTCTCTCCTTGAACAGGGGGGCCTGGGCCTTGATCTCCTGTTCGAGGTAGTCGAGGTATTGATCTGCCTTGTGCTGGTGCCGGGTAATGACCTTGTTGCAGCCGCAGTAGTAGCAGAGCTTGTGACAGAAGGGGATATGCACGTAGAGCGACAGATTGCGTGCAGGATACTGGCCCGCTGCCTGGACAAAGTCCGGATAGCCGAACCCCTCGTTGAACTCCAGCGCAGTGGGATAGGAGGTGTAACGCGGACCACTGTAGTTGTATTTTTCGATCAGGGCCTGATCCCACACAATCTGTTCTGCTTGCACGCTTGCTTCCTCTGTCTTTGTCATGGGCTCACCGGCTTAACTGAAAATCCTTCAGTCTGGCGACATCCTCAAGGATCTGCGCCTCCAGCTCGGCCTCGTAGCCGCTGCGTTCGAGATCCATCTTCATCACTTCATTGCGCTTGAGTGCCCGCCTCGCCTCATGGGTCGGCATTTCCTTCACCTTCTCATAGAGGCCGTAGAGCCCCGGGAACTCGGTGGCAAAGGCGCGGCCCCCCTTTATTTGCAAGGCATCCAGCAGATTGGTCAGCCGGATGGCGCCTTCTGAGTAGTCGCACTGACCATCTCGTACCGCGTGGGCGATCACCCTGACACTCTCCAGGATCCGCTCGTTGCGGGCCGCAATGGCGTGCTGCTGCATCTCTTGCTGGCGTTTGAGGCGCGCCATCAGGGCGCCGGCATAGACGGCAAGCCCCAGCAAAATCAGGCCACCCAACAGGGCGGCCAGCATCCATCCACTCATCACTTTTTCTTCGGCTCGGGTTTGGCTTCAGGCTGGTAGTCCGCCTGAGAGAAACGCTCCCACAACTCCTCTTCGGAGGCAGGCTGACTCGGCTCATCAAAATCGGCATCATCAAAATCCATGTCGCCATCTTCGTCATCGTCGTTGTCGATGATACCGAGCTCGTCCATCAGCTCCTGATAACGGTCAACCCGCTGATCGACCCATGCCTGCTCTGCGGCCTCCAGGGTTTCACCGGCATCCAGACGATCCAGCAAGGCATTGAGGCGATCATCATTCTCGATGGACGCCAGCTCCTGCTCGGGGGTCATCACCACCCGCTTCTCTTTCGCAGGCTTGGTCGCCACCGGCTTGCTGCCCTTCTCGTCGGCAATCAGCGCGATGGGCTTGCGAGAGCCGATGCGTGGATCCTTGGCCTGCTTGGAGCCGCTCTTTTTGCCCGCCTGCTCGACCTGTTGGCGGGAGCCCGCCTTCAGGCCCTTGCGCTTGGCGGCGCGCTTGCGCTCACGACCTTCCTGGGCACTGGCATCTGATTCTTTGCGCTTGCCGGTAGGCTTGCGGTTGGGTTGTTTGGCCGACATGAATGACTCCGACAAATAACTGAATGGAAACCCCCGGAGCGTGTCGTCCGGGGAGGATGCTGAAGCGGGGAACAGTAAATATGGAACAAGAGTGAGATCCCGCACCAATTCGACCACTTTGGGCCGCTGAACACCGCAGGATCGGCATCCTCTGGGCATGTTGCTGGTATTTTGACACAGAATGTCTTGGCGGGTTAATGACCCAATAGAAAAAAGGCAGCCGAAGCTGCCTTTTTCCATCATGCGAGTGCCATTCCCTGGTAGCCAATCGCCTTATCCCTGGGCGAACCACGGCGCATCATTTCGTTGGATCATCCTGATCCTTATTGACCAGTCCTGAGTGTGCGTGTGTTTGTTTGTCTAACCCAAACCGGCGACATCCTGCCTCCCATCGGGGTGGTTGCCTCCCGCAGCCCCGTTCATCCCTGGCGGTCACCATCCTGGCTTTTTGCATCTATTGCTCATCGCATGCTCCGAGCAGACATCCTGTCAAACCGAAGACGGGTCTTGCTCCCTCTCTCCGG
This sequence comes from Aeromonas sp. s9, assembly GCF_040907765.1. Classification (NCBI taxonomy): domain Bacteria; kingdom Pseudomonadati; phylum Pseudomonadota; class Gammaproteobacteria; order Aeromonadales; family Aeromonadaceae; genus Aeromonas; species Aeromonas sp. s9. The sequence continues at coordinate 65,444 of NZ_JBFOCK010000069.1, read as the reverse complement.
CCAATCCTGATTGCCTACTGTAACTTCTTCGCTGGATGACTCAATCAACCAAAGCACATTTCGAACTGGTACAAAGTGATGTTATATTTCTTAATTCATTGAAAAACAAAACATAAAAAAATATATGTGAGCAATCTTTCAGACACGACCAGCCCCGTATATAGAAGATCTCTTACAGCAAAGCAGGCTGTTTACGGGCGATCGCTACAACCTCAAAAAAGAACAGGGAACACAATGGTTCCCTGTTCTTTTCAACAAGATAACTAACAGGCTATATCAGTGAAGCCCCGCCACATACTTGGAGAGCGCCTCGATGTCCTGATCCGTCAGCTTCTTGGCCACATCCCGCATCATGCCATTGGGATCGTTGTCGCGGGTCGCCGAACGAAAAGCGGTGAGCTGGGCCTTGATATAGGCGGGATGCTGCCCTGACAGGCTGGGATACTTCGCTTGCTCGACGCCGGAACCCCGTGGGCCATGACAGGCGGTACAGGCGGCCAGGCCTCGCTCCATGTCTCCCCCCATATAAAGCGCCTTGCCTGCGGCAACCACATCATCGGGCACGGCAACCGGCGTCACCTTCTGGCTGGAGAAATAGGCGGCAAGATCGTCCATATCCTGCTCGGACAACGGCAACGCCATGGGTCCCATGACGGGCGCAATCCGACCAGTTTGGCCAGAAGCTGCAGCCTTCAGTTCAACTAATTGTTTTTTGATATATGATGCGTGCTGACCAGCAATCTTGGGATACATGTCGACTGGGCTGTTGCCGTCCGGTCCATGACAGGCCGCACAGACGGCAGCCTTGGTTTGTCCCGCAGCGGCATCGCCCTTGGCTTGTGCCATCCCAGTTACGCCAACCATCAGAGCAAGTGTAATGACTAGGTTCTTCATGGCGTTCCAACTTTCTCGTTATTAGGCTTCCAGATCCCATGCCGCTGAAGGCATGTTAAAATAAACGCGTTCAAGCGACGCCATTTTACACTATTTCACAAAAAAGTAACTCTATAACCCTCTATCTCTATGGGGAATTTACGTTGGATACACAAACTCTGAATTTCAATAAGGTGCATTTTGTGACCAGCGCACCCGACATCCGCCACCTGCCAAATGATGGGGGTGTCGAGATTGCGTTTGCCGGTCGTTCCAACGCTGGCAAATCGTCTGCATTGAATACCTTGACCAAGCACAAGAACCTGGCACGTACCAGTAAGACCCCTGGCCGTACTCAGCTGATCAACCTGTTTGAGCTGGAACCGGGCAAACGCCTGGTCGACTTGCCCGGCTATGGATATGCCCAGGTTCCGCTGGAAATGAAGCTCAAGTGGCAAAAGTCACTGGCTGAATACCTGCAACGACGGGAGTCCCTGAAAGGGCTGGTGATCCTGATGGACATCCGCCATCCGCTCAAGGAAACCGACATGAACATGCTGGAATGGAGTTCACACCGTGAACTGCCGGTGATGCTGTTGCTGACCAAGGCGGACAAGTTAAGCCCGGGGCCCCGCAACAACCAGGTGATCAAGGTTCGTCAGGCGGTGGCAGAACTGGGCCCGCAGATCCAGGTTGAAGCATTCTCTTCTCTGACCAATATCGGCGTCGAGAAGCTGGCCCAGACCCTGAGCGGCTGGTACCTGTCCGAAGCAGACAACGCCCAGGTAGACGACGAAGATAATCAGAACGAGGAGTAAACGACTCCTCTCCCTGGCTGCAATTGGCGGAGTTGGACCTCCGCTGATTGAAAGGCTTTCATGATCCCCCCATCTCCGAGCCCTCCCTCCCCGCCTTCGCCACCTCTGAAGAAAAACCTCAAAAAATATATTTAAATCATACTGATAGCATGTTTAGACGCGAAAAGAATTAACTAATCATCAGCCTGATACCGTTTTCATGGATATCGAGTAAAAAATCAGAATTGAAGGCTGTAACAAACGAAACTGAAATTTAATTACACGGTGAGGCAATATAGGGATAAAAATGAGGCCGGTCTTGCCATTGCAAACCGGCCTGAAGAAATGAGTTCAAAAATTTGGGAAAAAGCGAGTTCTCGAGAACAAAGACGATTGGTTTTCCTCAAGAAACGCCTTCATTCTAACAAGGAACGGCAACAATTAAAGCATTTACTCTAAACGTTACTCATAAAAAAACGCCCCGACGATGACTCATCGGGGCTGCTATTCAGCCACATTCAATTACGTGAAATAAAAGGTCTGAAAGATAGAACATCTTACCTCTGTACCCTACGCCGACAACTGTACAGCAAAGCAGCAGAAAGTGAAAGTAATTTATGTAATTTAGTTTCAAGGGTAGGAAAAAGAAAAAATATTCATAATTTTCATGCAGATAAAAAAATCCCCAGTACGAATACCGGGGAGTTATAAAGGTGACTAGCTAGCACTTCCTCAACTATCCAGTTAGTCAGCAGTCCGTTACAGAAGTTCCGCTGCTTTGAGAAAAAACTCAAAAAAATTCTGCGAGTGATGGCAAAGTAAAAGTAACTTATTGTTACGCAATGGTTTTATAAAAATGGCACCTGTTCTGCCACACACCCACCGCAGAACGACCGTTTCACATCACACGTGCCGTGCCGCATCACGAGGGAGCCCTTATCCAGCGATGCAAAATCTCTACATCAGATCTGCCGACCGCCCAATAGAGCGCACTAGTTGGTTCACACGACGCCCAGATTGCGCTGCAACTCTCTCAATACCTGCTTGGTGCCGGGCCGGATCCCTCGCCATACGGTAAAGGCCTCAGCAGCCTGCTCGACCAGCATGCCCAATCCATCCATGGTATGGCGCGCACCATGTTGCTTGGCCCAGCCGATGAAGGCTGTATCCGTTGCGCCATACATCATGTCGTAGATCGCGATGTCCGGGTGGATGAGGGTTGGAGCCAAAGGTGGCAACTCACCTTGCAGACTGGCTGAGGTGGAATTGATGATGAGATCGAACGGCCCCACCAGCGGTTCATAGGATTGAGCAGTGATGCTGCCCAGATCCCTGAACTCCACAGCCAGCTGTTCCGCCTTGGCATGGGTACGGTTGACCACGACGATCTCGCCCGGCGCTTCCGCCAGCAGAGGGGCCAGGGCGCCACGAGCTGCGCCACCGGCCCCCAGAAGCAGGATCCTGCTACCGGCAAGGTTCACTCCGTGAGCCTTGAGATCGGCGACCAGCCCGGCGCCGTCGGTATTGTCACCCAGCAGCACACCATCATCAGTCAGTTTGATGGTGTTGACCGCTCCCGCCCGCTTGGCCCTGGGGCTCAGCCGCTCCACCAGCCCGAAGGCTTGCTCCTTGAAAGGTACGGTCACGTTGCACCCCTTCCCTCCTTCGGCGAAGAAGTGGTTCAGAGCGCTGGCAAACTCATCGACGGCCGGTTCTGCCAGACCATACTCCAGCTCTTGCTGGGTCTGCCTGGCAAACAGGGTATGAATGAAGGGAGATTTGCTGTGGCGCACGGGGTGGCCAAAAACCAGATAACGATCCATCAAGGCGTTCCTTTTGAGGGCAATATCCCGATTTAACGGGTTTTCTCATGAAGGAACAAGCCGAATATCGGCCAATAAGAAGAGGCCATCATGGCCCCTCTGGTCACAACCACTCGCGCGGTTTGAGGTAGTCGCTGTAGAGCAATGCCTCCGGGCTGCCAGCCTCCGGCTGCCAGTCGTACTCCCAGCGCGCCAGCGGCGGCATCGACATCAGGATGGATTCGGTACGCCCCCCCGTCTGCAGTCCGAACAGGGTCCCGCGGTCGTAGACCAGATTGAACTCCACGTAGCGGCCACGGCGATAAAGCTGGAATACCCGTTCCCGCTCCCCATAAGCAAGCTCCTTACGTCGCTCGACAATCGGCAAGTAGGCCGCCAGGTAACCCTCACCCACTGCACGCATGAAGGCAAAGCAGTCGGCAAAGGGCCAGCGGTTCAGGTCATCGAAGAAAAGACCACCCACCCCGCGCGTCTCGCCCCGATGCTTGAGGAAGAAGTAACGATCGCACCAGGATTTGAACTCGGGATAAATGTCGGTGCCGAACGGCTGACAGAGCTCATGGGAGACCTGGTGCCAATGCCTCACGTCCTCTTCGAACGGATAGAAGGGCGTCAGGTCGAAGCCGCCACCAAACCACCAGATCGGCTCCTCCCCCTCTTTCTCGGCGATGAAGAACCGCACATTCGCATGGCTGGTCGGTACATAGGGATTATGCGGGTGGATCACCAGCGATACCCCCATGGCCTCAAACCTGCGGCCAGCCAGTTCAGGACGATGTGCGGTCGCGGATGCCGGCATGGCATCGCCATAGACATGGGAGAAGTTGACCCCACCTTGCTCGATCACCGCCCCCTGACGCAGCACCCGTGTTCTACCGCCACCACCACCTTCGCGACTCCAGGCATCTTCCACAAAGCGCCCGCATCCATCGGCCTGCTCCAGGCCACGGCAGATATCATCCTGCAATTGCAGCAGGAAGGCTTTTACCTGGGCCACATCCGGTTTGCTCATTTTATCTCCTGTCAGACAGGCATCATGCATGCACTGCCTGCACTTCTCGTATTGTCATGACCTCATCGCACAACCTGCATGAAACAGGGCCGTGCCCAACTCAGGATGGGCGAATGATGGCCCCGGTGCGGGCGTCCTTGATTTCGGACGGGTTGGCTTGCCCCCCGACTTCGCCGGGCAGAATGTAAGCCAGCTGGCTTGCCAGCAGATCGCCAATATCAGCCACCCGGCGAGCGGGTTCCTCACCGGTTAGATTGGCACTGGTGGACACCAGCGGTTTGCCAAATGCCCGGCAAAGCCCTTGCACCTGGGGGTGGCCTGTGACCCGCACCGCCAGGGTCTCGAACTGACCGGTCAACCAGGACGGCGTCGTCGCGCGAGCGGGCATGATCCAGGTGAAGGGACCAGGCCAGCTCGCCTGCACGCGAGCAAGCTGCTCATCGCTGAGCTGGCTCAGGTCGATGTAGTCCTGCAATTGCGCCAGATCTGCCGCGATCAGGATCAATCCCTTCTCCACCGGCCGCTGCTTGATGGCCAGCAGCCGCTGCACGGCGGCTTCGGAATCAGGATCACACCCCAGACCAAACACGGCTTCGGTGGCATAGGCGATAACCCCTTCTCCTTGAAGGGCGGCAACCGCTTGTTCAAATTCATTTGGCATAAGCACATGCGACAGCCACGCTGCCGCCTCTCATCACTGGATTGTATGTTGAACCGACATGACGGCATCGGGGCCATCACTGCTGCGATATGGGCTATATCCCTGCTCCTCTTCAGTCATGCATTTCGGCTCAGACGCTTGCGTGCATCAGTGAACCGAGCAACCGCAGGGAGCTGGAGATGGCGATCATGATCAGGGCGACTTGGGCGATGCGCATCGGCTCACAACCTCACGCTGACCAGCAATCCGCCTGCCTGATCATGGGCGGCGAGATTATACCCGCTCAATCTGGTGGGAGCATTTCTTTTGCGGGCAGACCCAGCGCAGGTTTCCCCGCACCTTCTTTTCGATCATGATGCCCCAGCCACACTCGGGACAGGGCATGGGAACCGGCTTGTCATTCACCACATACTTACAGTGAGGATAGGCGTCACACGAGTAGAACTGTTTGCCATAACGGGACGTGCGGCTCACCAGATGACCTTTGCCACACTCCGGGCAGAGGATTTGGGTATCGTCACTCTCCTGAAGGGATTCGATATGCTGACAGGCCGGGTACTGGGTACATCCCACAAACAGACCGTAACGACCCTTCTTGATGGCCAGTGGATGGCCACAATCCGGACAGGACGACCCCTCGAGCACTTTCTCTATATCGCGGCCAGAGGGGGTGAGGGAGCGAATGTAATCGCAAGCGGGATAGGCTGAACAACCAAGGAAGGGACCGTGCTTGCCCTGGCGGATCACCAGTTCAGCACCACACTGCGGGCACGGCTCGCGCTCGAAGGCATGTTCGTGGGCAGAGAAGAGATGGTGATCGATCTTTGACATGGGCCGCGCCTTGAAATCCAGATGGCCTGAATTCTACCAGCGCGGCACCGGGCTGTCAGTGGATGACGCCGTCCGACTCGTCAAACACCAGCTCTTCCATCTGCTGGTAGGCGTTTTCACTGCCTGGCACATTGAACAGCACCATCATGACGACCCACTTCAGATCGTCCAGCTCGATGTCCGGCTTGTCCAGCTCGAGCAACCGTTCGATGCAGATTTCACGGGTTTCGGCATTCAACACTTGCGCCTGCTCCAGGAACAGCAGAAAACCGCGACATTCAGTACTGAGGCGAACAAGCTCCTGCGGCGCATAGATCCGCATAGAGCCCTGCTGGCTTGCGGTGACATAGACTTCCCGCTCGCTGTCGTGCAGGTTGGCCAGTCGCTCCAGCCAGTTGAGCGCTTTCTCGATCTCGTCCTTGTCGAAACCGGCCCGGCTCAGTTCGTCGGTGAGTTCATCCTGCTCGACCATCACATCTGCATCGCTGTGGATGTAGGTCTCGAAAAGGTACATCAATACATCAAACATGATTCGCCCTCCTCGCTCTGACGTATCCACCGGCTACCGCCATCACTGCACCAACCAGCTCCAGCTCTACCAACCTGCCCAGTACGACATCGACAGGAAGCCGGGCCCGTTCGGCAACGGTATCCACGCTCGTGGTCTCATAATCTACGTTATCCAACAAATCGGCATAAGGCAATTCGCTATTATGCTGCGCCTCGGAAGAACCGTTGACTGGTCCGGGGGGCAAGACCAGCCTTGGAAACTCTTCCAGGATATCGGCGGCATTCAAGACCAGCTTGGCACCCTGTTGAAGCAGACGGTTGCACCCTGCTGCCTGTGCATTTTGCGGAGCGCCGGGAACGGCAAAGACCTCGCGGCCCTGCTCCAGCGCATAACGGGCCGTGATGAGCGAACCACTCTGTTCTGCCGCTTCCACCACCAGTGTCCCCAGCGACAGGCCACTGATGATACGGTTGCGGCGAGGAAAGTGTTCAGCCAGGGGGCCTTGCTGGGGCGCCAACTCGGAGACAAGCAGACCTTCCTGCTCGAGGATCTGCATCGCCAACCCCTGATGACGCTTGGGGTAGAGACAATCCAGACCGGATCCCAGCACCGCCAGGGTGATTCCGCCCGATGCCAGCGCCTGCTGATGGCAGACGCCATCGATGCCCAACGCGAGGCCGGAGGTGATCGCCAGACCACAGCCCACCAACTCGGCACACAAGCGTGTCGCATTGTCTTTGCCGGCATAGGTGGGGTGGCGGGTACCCACCATCGCCAACTGTGGCAGGGAGAGGGATGAGACGTTCCCGCGGCAGTAGAGCAAGAGCGGTGCGCCGGGGATCTCTTTGAGCAGGGCAGGATATGCGGGGTCATCGGGACAGAGGAGGTGATTGCCGGGCTCGGCGGCCCAGCTCAATCCCTGCTCCACGACAGGAAGAGGCCATCTCATCTGCTGAATCTGGGCACTCTGCAGACCAAGAACTCGCAGGGCGCCATCGTCTGAGTCAAACAGAGTTGTGATGTCACCACCCACATGAGCCAGCAGGCGAGCGGCGGTGACCGGGCCTATGCCTGTAACGGCATCCAGCGTCAGCCATAGCGACAACCGCTCCAGTGGCAAGGACACGTTAGAAATTACTGACCTGATAACCAGAGCCGACCAGATCCTGACTCTGCAGGATAAGACCGTAACTCAATTTGTCGTAGACCTTGAACAACATGACTCTGGCAACGGCCTCGGCAGGCAGCGATGACTTGCCGGCAGAATAGAACGCCTTATCATAGACGGATGAATATTCCCGGTATGACACCTTGCCATTCTTGTCCACCATCTCGGCTCCTGGGCGCAGGATCTCGAGCACATCGCCCGGGGCCACCTGATCACGCTCCCCCTTGTTGATGAGTACCACATCAAATTTGCCCCCACCATGTGCCTTGCTCGGCAGCTCGATCACATAGCCGGGGGAAATGGAGGGTGCCGCCTTTGGCATGAACACGGCAGAGATGCTCTCCTGCGACGGCAGCGGCATCACCTTGTCGCCCTGATACACCTCACGCCGGTTATGGGTCAGCGTCACTTTGGTGGTGTCGTGGGCAAGGTACTCCTCTGCCCGCACCGTGCCGACAAAAATCGCCTCCTGACCAAGCGACTCGCCAGTATGCTTGTCCTTGTATGCCACCCCCGGGCGATAGAGGCCATAACTCTGACCCGGGTTCAAGGCTCCTTTCACATAGAGAATGTCGCCCTCCAGCATCCCGACATGCTTGTCATTGTTGCCGAGCACATAGGGCAGGTCCTTGCTCTGCTGGCTATTGGCCAGAATGTGGTCGGTCTGCAGGAAGGGCGCTATCTCACTCAGAGGCAGGGTCGGTATGGGATTGGCCTTGTTTTCATAGCGGTTCTTGGGCGAAAGACGGATGACCTGCTTGCCCCCCTGACTGGCTTTGCCGAGCCGAGGCTCACCATTGACCCAGCTCAGGTGCAGCACGTCACCGGGATAGATCCAGTGGGGATTGGCGATCTGCGGATTGATGTTCCAGAGGCGTGGCCAGAGCCAGGGTTCGGCCAGATACTGGCCCGAGATGTCCCAGAGGGTGTCCCCTTTTTGCACCACATAAGTCTCGGGGTAACCGGATTTGAGCGTCAACTGCTGTGCCATGGCGCCACCGGCCAGGGCTGTCGCCAGGCAGGCGACGACGATTTGCTTCAGATACATAACACTCCCTGTTACTTCTGCACGCAAAGTGTTGCTGTTTTTTGTCGGCGTAAATGACTAGAATTACGTCAATATTGACTGCGTTTATATGAAACTAAAGAAAAAATTATGGCCATTCTAGATGTATTGCGTTTCCCCGATGAGCGTCTGCGCACAGTCGCGGCCCCTGTCGAAGCCTTTACACCCGAGTTACAACACATTGTAGATGATATGTTCGAAACCATGTACGCGGAGGAAGGCATCGGCCTGGCCGCGACCCAGGTCGACATTCATCAGCGCATCATCGTCATCGATGTCTCCGAGAACCGCGAAGAACAGCTGGTGTTGATCAACCCGGAGATCCTGGAGCAGTCCGGCAGCACCGGCATCGAAGAGGGCTGCCTCTCCGTGCCCGGCAACCGTGCTCTGGTTCCGCGCGCCGAGTGGGTCAAGGTCAGGGCGCAAGATCGCCACGGCAACACCTTCGAGCTGGAAGCGGACGATCTGCTCGCCATCTGCATACAACATGAGATGGATCATCTGGTCGGCAAGCTGTTTGTGGATTACTTGTCCCCGCTCAAGCGCCAGCGTATTCGTCAGAAGCTGGAAAAGATGGCCCGTGAAGATCGCAAAGCCCTCTGAGGATCCGCTCCATTGAACAAGCTGAAACTGATTTTTGCCGGTACCCCCGACTTCGCCGCCCGTCATCTGGCGGCGTTGTTGTCTTCCGGCCACGAGGTCGTCGCCGTTTATACCCAGCCGGACAAGCCCGCCGGTCGCGGCCAGAAGCTCACCGCCAGCCCGGTCAAGGAGCTGGCGCTGGCCCACGATCTGCCGGTCTATCAACCTGCCTCCCTGCGCAATGAAGCGGCGCAGGCCGAATTGGCCGCTCTGGGTGCCGACCTGATGGTCGTCGTGGCTTATGGCCTCATCCTCCCCAAAGCGGTGCTCGATACGCCGCGTCTGGGCTGCATCAACGTGCACGGCTCCCTGCTGCCACGCTGGCGTGGTGCCGCCCCGATTCAACGCTCCATCTGGGCGGGGGATGCCGAAACCGGCGTCACCATCATGCAGATGGATGTGGGGCTGGATACCGGCGCCATGATCCGCAAGGTAACCTGCCCCATCGCCAGTGATGAGACCTCTGCCAGCCTCTATGACAAGCTGGCCGGTCTGGGCCCGCAGGCACTGGTCGATACCCTGGACGCCATGGCTGCCGGCGACACCGCTGCCGAACCCCAGGACGATGCGCTGGCCAACTACGCCGAGAAGCTCTCCAAGGAAGAGGCCCGCATCGACTGGTCGATGGACGCCGTTGCCATCGAACGCTGCATCCGAGCCTTCAACCCCTGGCCCATCAGCTGGTTCGACGTCGCCGGACAGACCGTCAAGGTGTGGCAGGCCGAGGTCGTCGCACAGGATCACGGCCAGGCAGCCGGCACCCTGCTCAAGGCCGACAAGCAGGGGATCGAGGTTGCCACCGGTCAGGGCGTGCTGCGCCTGCTCACCCTGCAACCTCCCGGCAAGAAGGCCATGTCCGTTTCGGATTTGCTCAACTCTCGCCGCGACTGGTTTGAACCTGGCACGCAACTGATTTGATCTGGATTGAATTGACACAAGCGGGGCCCTGGCCCCGACTTGTGCATCTAAGGTAACGCTATGAAAACACGCGCACAGGCTGCTCTCGTCATTCAACAGGTGCTGGATCAGGGTCAATCTCTCTCCGCCGTTCTGCCTGCTGCCCAGGAGAAGGTCGCCCCTCGCGATCGCGCCCTCCTGCAAGAACTCTGCTACGGCACCCTGCGCTGGCTGCCCCGCCTCGATGCGGCGGTCAGCGAGATGATGGACAAGCCGCTCAAGAACAAGAGCCGCATCTTCCACTACCTCATCCTGGTCGGCCTCTACCAGCTCATCTATACCCGCATTCCGGCTCACGCCGCCGTGGCCGAGACCGTCAACGCCGTCAAGCTGCTCAAGGGTTCTTCCCTGCGCGGCCTCATCAACGGCGTACTGCGCAACTTCCAGCGCAGCGCCGAAGTGATCCTGCTGCGCATCGACCGCGTCCCCAGCGTCCGCCTCGGCCACCCCGAATGGCTCACCAAGCGCCTGCGTCAGGCCTATCCCGATGACTGGGAGTTCATCATGGAGGCCAACAACCAGCGCCCGCCCATGTGGATCCGCAACAACAGCCAGCGCCAGAGCCGCGAGGCCATGCTGGCCCGCATGAGCGAGGCGGGCATCCCGGCCATGGCCGGTGTGGAAGGGGAAGATTGCATCCTGCTGGAGCGCCCCTGCGACGTGACCAAGCTGCCCGGCTTCGAGCAGGGTGACTGCTCGGTGCAGGACGGTGCCGCCCAGCAGGCCGCCGCCCTGCTCGATCCCCAGCCGGGCGAGTGGGTGCTGGACGCCTGCGCCGCCCCCGGCGGCAAAACCGCCCACCTGCTGGAACGCCAGCCGGCCCTTGCCGGCGTGGTTGCCGTCGACGCCGATGACAACCGCCTCAAGCGGGTGCAGGAGAACCTGGATCGCATCGGCCTTCAGGCCCAAGTGATCCACGGTGATGCCAGCACGCCGGAGCTGTGGTGGCCACAGGGGCAGTTCGACCGCATCCTGCTGGATGCCCCCTGCTCCGCCACCGGCGTCATCCGTCGTCACCCCGACATCAAGTGGTTGCGCCGGGATCAGGACATCCGCGAGCTGGCCGAGCTGCAACGCCGCATTCTCGACGCCCTCTGGGGCAAGCTGAAGCAGGGCGGCACCCTGCTCTACGCCACCTGCTCCGTGTTGCCGGAAGAGAACCGGGAGCAAATCCGCGCCTTCCTGGCCGATACCCCGGATGCCCGCTTGGTGCCGTTGCATGCAGAAGACACCCCGGCCTGTCCGGGTCGCCAGTTCCTGCCCGGCGAGGCGGAGATGGACGGCTTCTACTATGCCAAGCTCATCAAGCTGTAGGCCGAACCGGCGGATGGCAGGCCTGGTGACGGGCCGCCTCATTACGAAGCAACAACCTTGAGTAAGATGGCCTTATGAAAATCATCATTCTGGGCGCAGGTCAGGTGGGTGGCACCCTGGCCGAAAATCTCGCCGGCGAGAACAACGACATCACCATCGTCGACACCGACAGCGAGCGCCTGCGCGAACTGCAGGACAAATTCGACCTGCGGGTGGTGAACGGCCACGGCGCCCATCCCAGGGTGCTGCGCGAAGCCGGCGCCCAGGATGCCGACATGCTGGTCGCCGTCACCAACAGTGACGAGACCAACATGGTCGCCTGCCAGGTCGCCTACTCCCTGTTCAACACCCCGAACAAGGTGGCGCGCATTCGGTCTCCCGCCTATCTGGTGGAGCGGGATCGCCTGTTCCTGCCCGAATCCGTCCCCGTGGATCACCTGATCGCCCCCGAGCAGTTGGTGACTGACTACGTGCGTCGCCTGATCGAGTATCCGGGGGCGTTGCAGGTGGTGGATTTTGCCGACGGCAAGGTGGGCCTGGTGGCAGTCAAAGCCTATTACGGCGGCCCCCTGGTGGGCAATGCGCTCTCCACTCTGCGGGAACACATGCCCAACATCGAAACCCGGGTCGCCGCCATCTTCCGCCAGGGACGCTCCATCCGCCCCCAGGGCACCACCATCATCGAAGCCGATGACGAGGTGTTCTTCGTGGCCGCGGCGGGCCATATCCGCGCAGTGATGTCGGAGCTGCAACGCCTCGAGAGCCCCTATCGGCGCATCATGATCGTCGGCGGCGGCAACATCGGCGCCGGTCTCGCCCGCCAGCTAGAGAAGCGCTACAGCGTCAAGCTCATCGAGCGCAACCAGAAGCGGGCGGAGCAGCTCTCCGAGCATCTGGAACACACCATCGTCTTCTGCGGCGATGCGGCGGATCAGGAGCTGCTGGCGGAGGAGCACATCGACCAGATCGACGTCTTCATCGCGGTGACCAACGAGGATGAGGCCAACATCATGTCGGCCCTGCTCGCCAAGAAGATGGGGGCCAAGAAGACCATGGTCCTGATCCAGCGCGGCGCCTACGTGGACCTGGTACAGGGCGGCTCCATCGACATCGCCATTTCCCCCCAGCAGGCCACCATCTCGGCCCTGCTGACCCATGTGCGCCGTGCCGACATCGCCAACGTCTACAGCCTGCGCCGCGGGGCGGCCGAAGCCATCGAGGCGATCGCCCACGGGGACGAGAACACCTCCAAGGTGGTGGGCAAGACGGTGGGCGAGCTCAAGCTGCCCCCGGGCACCACCATAGGCGCAGTGGTGCGCGGTGACGAGGTGCTGATCGCCCACGATCGCACCCAGATACAGCAGGATGACCACGTGGTGATGTTCCTGGTGGACAAGAAGTACATCCCGGAAGTGGAGCGTCTGTTCCAGCCCAGTCCCTTCTTCCTGTAAGCCGGCCATGTCTCTGGCAACGGTATCCGGACCCGGCCCCTTTTCTCAGGAAAGGTCCGGGTCTTTTTTCAATCAACGACCAGGTTTTCTTGCATGATCAAGCTGCATCCCATCGTCTTCACGCTCGGGCTGGTGCTCTCCAAGCTGGCGCTCTTCATGTGGCTGCCCACCCTGCTGGCCCTGCTGACCGGTTCGGAAGGTTTCGTCGAATTTCTCAAGTCGGTCTTGATCACCCATGGTGCCGCCCTGCTCTGCCTCCATTACGGTCGCAAGGCAGAGTTTCACCTCGGCGTGCGGGAGATGTTCCTGCTCACCACCTCGGTCTGGGTGGTCGCCTGCGTCTTCGGGGCCCTGCCCTTCGTCTTCATCACCCATATCGACTTTGCCGACGCCTACTTCGAGACCATGTCGGGGGTCACCACCACGGGATCCACCGTGCTGTCGGGGCTCGACGGCATGGCCCACAGCATCCTGCTGTGGCGATCCATCCTGCAGTGGCTGGGCGGAGTCGGCTTCATCGTGATGGCGGTGGCGGTGCTGCCCTACCTCAACGTCGGAGGCATGAAGCTGTTCCAGACCGAGAGCTCAGATTGGTCCGACAAGAGCGCCCCCCGCGCCAAAACGGTGGCCAACAACATAGTGCTGGTCTATCTGGTACTCTCCATGCTCTGCTTCCTCGCCTACTGGGTGAGTGGCATGAACCTGTTCGAAGCGGTCAACCACGCCATGACGACCCTCAGCACCGGCGGCTACTCCACCTCCGATCAATCCATGTCCCACTTCTCCCACGCGGCGCACTGGATAGGCACCCTCTTCATGTTCCTCGGTGGCCTGCCCTTCCTGCTCTATGTGCAGGCTCTCTCCCGCCGTGACAACAGCCTGTTCAAGGATGCCCAGGTGCAGGGCTTCTTCTGGCTGATCGTCTGGGTGACCCTGGTCGTCACCTTCTATCTCTGGGTGAGAGACATCTACGGCTTCATGGATGCCTTGCGCATCAGCAGCTTCAATATCGTCTCCGTGCTCACCACCACGGGTTTCGGACTCGGCGACTTCGGCACCTGGGGCCCGCTCACCACCATTATCTTCATCATCCTGCTGGCACTCGGCGCCTGCTCCGGTTCCACCTCGGGCGGGCTAAAGATCTTTCGGGTCCAGGTGGCCTTCGCCCTGTTCAAGAAACAGATGCGCCAGCTGATGCACCCCTCCGCCGTGTTTCCCCAGAAGTACAACGGCCGTCCGGTCAACGACGCCATCATCCGCTCCCTGATCTCCTTCGTGCTGGTCTACTTCGCCATCATCCTGCTCATCGCCGCCCTGCTCGCCGCCATCGGGCTGGACCCCCTGACCGCCATCTCGGGCTCCATCACCGCCGTCGCCAACGTGGGCCCGGGCATGGGGCCTGTCATCGGTCCCAGCACCAACTTCGCCAGTCTGCCGGATGCGGCCAAGTGGATACTGTCGTTCGGCATGCTGCTGGGACGCCTCGAGATCCTGACGGTGGCGGTGCTCTTCTTCCCCTCCTTCTGGAAGCAATAAGCAGCCGTACAGGCTGTTGCATGAAACGAAAAGGGCAGCCAATGGCTGCCCTTTTCGTTGTCCCGGCGAATGACGACTCCCCTCAGTCCGCCGACTCCTCCCGCTCCAGCGCCCTGTCCACCAGCGCGTCCGGCAAGGGCTTGGTCACCTCGACCCCCAGCTCGCGAAAGCGCTCGGCCTGGGCGATCAGGTTGCCACGACCGTTGACCAGCCGGCCCATCGCCTTGTCGTAGCTCTCCTGCGCCTTGTGCAAGCTGCCCCCCATCTGCTGCATCTCCTCCACGAACAGCCGCAGCTTCTCGTAGAGGCGGCCGGCCCGCTCCGCTATCTGGCGCGAGTTCTGGTTCTGCCGCTCGTAGCGCCACAGGTTCTCTATGGTGCGCAGCGCCACCATCAGGTTGGTGGGGCTCACCAGCAGGATGTTGTGTTCCAGCCCGTAGCGCACCAGGGAAGGGTCCGCTTCAAGGGCTGCGAGGAAGGCAGGCTCCACCGCCACGAACATCAACACATAGTCCAGGGTGCGCACCCCGGGCAACTGCTGGTAATCCTTGCGGCCCAGCTCGCGGATATGGTTGCGCACCGAGGCGACGTGCTCCTTGAGCGCCACCGCCTTCTCCAGATCGTCAGCGGCGTTGTACCAGCGCTCATAGGCGGTCAGCGACACCTTGGCGTCGATGATGATGTCCTTCTCCTGGGGCAGGTGGACGATGACGTCGGGCTGGTAGCGCTTGCCCTTGTCCACCTCGATGTTGACCTGGGTGTGGTACTCATGCCCCTCGCGCAGGCCGCACTCGGAGAGGATCCGCGCCAGCACCACCTCCCCCCAGTTGCCCTGCTGCTTGCTGTCGCCCTTGAGGGCCCGGGTCAGCGCCGCCGCCTCTTCGGTCATGCGGGCGTTGAGCTCAGCAAGGCGCTCCAGCTCGAACTTGAGGTTGTGGCGCTGGGCCGTCTCCTGGGCGTGGGTCTCTCCCACCTGGCGGCGAAAGCCCTCCAACTGCTCCTTGAGTGGAGTCAGCAGGAGATCCATGCTGTTCTGATTCAGTTCGCGGAAGTTGCCGGCATTTTGTTCAAAGATACGATTGGCGAGGTTCTCGAACTGTTGGCTGAGGCGCTGTTCAGCCTCTTGTTGCAGTTGCAGCTTCTCGGCGCTGGCGATGCGTTCGCTGCGCAGGGTCGCCTCGGCTTCCTTGAGACGGGCGGTGAGCTTGAGCAATAGGGTCTGCTGCTGATCCAGCTTCTGCTGAGCCAGCATCTTCTCGTCCTGCAGCGCGTCCCAGCGATCCTGCAACCCCTGATAACGCTCCTCCAGCAGCAGCGCCTCTTCACGGCCGCTGCGCCGCCCCCACCACCAGCCGAACAGCAGCGCCAGCCCGCCAGCCAGCATGGCAGGCCACCAGGTCAGCAGTGGGGTCATCGGCGCCCCCGCTGGCGCAGGAAGAGTTCGAGATAGCGGTTGAGCAGCAACCAGATCAGCACATAGAGCAGATAGGCCGCCAGCACCACCCACTTGTGGCTGTTGACCCCGGTATCCAGTTCACTGAACTCGATACCCTTGAGATGGCAGTAGGCCCACATCAGCAGGGGGAAGACATAGAGCAGAGAAGCACGCCACAGAAATAGCCACATGAGTTCATTCAATCCCGCAAAAAGACCCGCCTAGCTTACACAAGGGCAACCCGGCTTGCGATCCTGCCCGCCGCTATTCTCTGGCTTGCCGGCCTAAAACTGGATAAAATTAACCCCTAATAGGTATAGAGGTGGGCATGACGCATTTTTTTTGTCGCTGGCTGGCACACGCATGGGGGAGTCCCCGCAGACCCGAGGTGGTCTGCCATGAGGCACGCCCGCCCTGGGCCATCGACGAGTCCCAGTTCCTCACCCTCTGCACCCGTTGTGGCGACTGCTTCAAGGCGTGTCCCAACGGCCTCATCAAGCCCGCCGATCGCCCCGAATATGACGGCAGCCCCATCGCCGGTACCCCAGTGCTGGATCTCACCTGTGGCCAGTGCAGCTATTGCGGCAGCTGCGCCAGAGCCTGCCCCACGGGCGCACTGGATCTCTGCCTCGGCCGTCAGGTGCAGACCCGGGTCAGGATAGAGGCGAGCTGCCAGGCCCGTCAGGGCTACTACTGCCTGCTGTGTGAAGATGCCTGCCCCCAGCAGGCGATCAAGGTCGGCAGCGAGGGAGTGACCGTCAACATGGCCGCCTGCGATGGCTGCGGCGCCTGCGGCCTTGCCTGTCTGCACGGAGCCATCACCCTTGTGCCCCAGCTCTGACCGCCAGCAATGACAGAGGGGCCCGCAGGCCCCTCTGTCATTCACCGTGGCATCATGCCATGGTCAGAATATTATCCTGCTCTATGCCGAGAAGGTGGCACAGACGAGTGGGATCTCGCACCGCATCCGCCAAAGTGTACTCCCCCAGCACCTCCAGGAAGGCGTGCATGGCGCGGCGCAGAATGCCCTGGATGCGGCAGCCCCCGGAGAGACGGCAGTTTTCGCGCTTGCAGTCCACCGGGCAGAGCACGTGCTCCATGTCCATCACCACATCGCGCAGGTTGATGGAGACGGCGGCACGGCCGAGGCGGATGCCCCCATGCTTGCCACGCACCGTCTCGATGTAACCCTTGATGCCGAGCTGATGCACTATCTTGACCACGTGATTGCGGGAGATGGCGAAGGTGTCGGCCACTTCCGTGATGGTCGACAGGCGATCACCGGGCTGGATGGCCAGGAAGGTCAGGGTACGCAGGGCGTAGTCGGTAAATCGTGTCAGTTGCATGGTCGCACTTGCCTCTTACTACAAGCCAGAAATCAGGACGACAGCCGGTGGCCAAAGAGGGGGTCTGCACATGCGTGCGCACGGGATGGGCTTCTTCGACCGAGTCGTGAAGTCACAAGGGTAAGAGCAGCCTGGGCGGGTGTCGACGAAGATGTACATAAATCGACACTTTCTTTGATTGATCGCAAACTTGCCGCCTCAGCGAGGGGTTTTGGCGGTTTCCGTCGACAACCCCCCACCTCCTCTGCCATCGCCGGAGCCGTTGTCCGGCGAGTTCAGTGGGGCTGCTTCAGCCAGTTGCGCAGCGCCTGGGAGGGGATGGAGCTCTCGGAGGCCACCGCGAAGGCGCCCCAGTCCACGGCGCACTGCAGCGCATCGGCCATGGCCATGCCCCGCGCAAGACCGTGGATGAGGCCGCCCGCGAAGGCATCCCCCGCCCCCGTGGTATCCACCACGGAGACCGGTCGCGCCGCCACCCTGACCTGCTCCTCCCCGTGAATGGCCACGGCGCCCGCCTTGCCCTCGGTCAGCACCAGCCATTCGAGCTGCTCCCCCGCGAGCTGGCGGGCATGCTGCCAGGGATCGCTCACCTCGCCGAGATCGGAGCGGGAGGCCACCAGCACGTGGCAGGGGCGGCGGGCCTGCCCCCCCTTGGGATACTGGGCCACCACGAAACTCTTGGCGAGCATCTGGCGCATGTAGCCCACGATGGCGGTGCCCGGATAGTTCACATAGAGGCAGTCCACCCCTTCGGTCGGCAGATCCCCCGGCAGATCCGGACGACGTGGGCGCCTGAGGATGGTGCGCTCACCGGTGGCGTCCACCAGCACCAGCAGCTCGCCGGTCTCGCCGCCAAAGCGTTCCACATGGCTGCAATCCAGGCCGTAGGAGGCCGCCTGCTCCAGCAGCCAGTCACCGGTGTCGTCCAGCCCGACCCGGGAGGCGATGATCACCTCGTGCCCCGCCCACACCAGTCCGATGCCGGTATTGGCGGCGCCGCCGCCGAGCCTGCGCCCCTGATCCACGTATTGCAGCCGCGCCCCCGCCACCAGGGGTTCGGCCAGGGAGAGCACATGATCACAGTTGAGATTGGCGAGCAGCAGGATGCGGGACATGGAAACCTCGGCGGGAGGAGGCCGACACCCCGGGGTGCCGGCACAGAAACGGAAGCGGGATCAGTAGACGGGCAGCTCCACCCCTGACAGCAGCTCGTCGATGCGCGCCTGGGTCGGCTGCTGCATCACGTTCTGGATCATCTCCTTGGTGAGATGGGGGGAGAAGGAGCTGATGAAGTCATACATGTAGTTCTGCAAGAGGATGCTCTTGCTGAAGCAGATCTGGGCCGGGCAGGGCTCGAACAGGTGCTCCAGATTGATGGCCACGAGGCCGGGGGCATCGCTATCGTTGGCTACCAGGGAGGAGATGATGCCGATGCCAAAGCCCAACTCCACGTAGCGCTTGATGACGCCGGCATCCATCACCGTCATGTAGTAGTTGGGGGTGAGGCCGGCCGCCTGGAACACCTTGTCCTGCACTTGACGCCCGGTGGCGCCGCTCTCGTAGCTCAGGATGGGATACTGGCAGAGCTGCTCCAGGGTCGGCTTCTTCACCTTGGCCAGGGGGTGCTCCTGGGGCACCACCAGGGAGAGGGTCCAGAGGTAGGCGGGCAGCGCGATCAGCTCCTTGTCGAAGCCTATCTCGTGGGCCACGATGGAAAAATCCGAGTATCCCTTGCTGATCTGCTCCTTGGTGGCGGACATCACAGGATGCAGGTGGAACGAGATCTTGGGGTACTTTTTGGTGAAGTAGGTGACGCTTTTCGGCAGCAGGTAGCGGGCGATGGTGTGGGTGGTGTGGATGTTGAGGGTGCCCACGGTCGGATCCAGGTACTCCCGGGAGATGGCCTTGATCTTGCTCTCGATATTGAGCATGGCCTCGGCACACTTGATGATCTCCTCCCCCACCGGGGTGATCCGGTGCAGGTGCTTGCCGCGGCGCTCGAAGATGCGCACCCCCAGCTCGCTCTCCAGCAAGCCGATCTGCTTGCTCACCCCAGGCTGGCTGGTATAGAGCGCATCGGAGGCAACGGAGACGTTGAGATTGTGGTCCCGCACCGCGATCAGATACTTCAACTGCTGTAGTTTCAAGGTTGCCCCCTCACAGACTGACGCGGCGCTCGTCGATGGACTAGGCCGCCAAAAATGGCGGCCAGTGTATCATCCGGACTGGGCATATCGCCGCTTGATCCTTCATTTTGCTACAAAATCTAGCATCAGCGCGGTGGATATGACAAACGGGGTTCAGCGCGCGTCGGCCCCGATCGGCAGGATGCCGAGGAACTGCAGCAGCCACTGCATCATGGTGGCGGAATCCACCTCCCCTTCCAGGGAAGAGAGACTGCTCTGGTAATGTGCATCGGGCAGCCTGTCCCGTCGCCGCTCGATCAGGGCCCGGTTGTACGCCACCGAGAATTCCGGGTGCCCCTGGATGGCGACGATGTGATCCCCCTGCAGGAACATGAAGTTGGGGCAGAAGTCGTTGCCCGCGAGCAGGGTCGCCCCCGGCGGAAGCTGCTCCACCTGATCCTGGTGGCTTGCCAGGATGCGGATGGTGTCCAGACCCGGCGCCATCCAGGGTTTTGTCGTCTGCATGGCATGGACCGACACCCCCAGACCCCACCCCTTGGTGGACTTCATCACCTCCCCTCCCAGCGCCTGGGCGATCACCTGATGGCCGAAGCAGACCCCGGCCAGCTTGACGTTGGCATCGTGGGCCCGGCGGATCCAGTCGCGCAGCGCCAGGATCCAGGGGATGTCGCTGTAGGCATCGTGACGCGAGCCGGTAATGAGCCAGGCATCACATTCGGTCAGATCCAGGGGCAGATCGCCGTCGAGGGCGGACCAGACCCGAAATTCCAGCTCGGGGGCCAACGCCCGGAAACCCTTGATAAACATCTCGGAGTAAACGGGACCAAAATCCCCCACCAAATCGGGGTCCAGCCGGTCACAATCGAGAATACCCAGTCGCATCTGTTACTCCTTGACAGAAGCGCCCCCGCAGACCGGCGGCCTGCGGGGGCAAGAGATTAAAGCCATGGCAGCGAGCCAGCGGCTCACTTCATGGTCGGCATGGAGAACTCGGCGCCGGCGCGCAGGCTCTGGGGCCAGCGGGCGGTCACCGTCTTCATCCGGGTGTAGAAGCGCACCCCATCCGGCCCGTGCATGTTGAGCGGCCCGAAGATGGACCGTTTCCAGCCACCAAAGCTGTGAAACGCCATGGGCACCGGAATGGGAACGTTCACCCCTACCATACCGACCTGAACCCGCGTGGTGAAGTCCCTTGCGGTATCTCCGTCACCGGTGAAGATGGCGGTGCCGTTGCCGTACTCGTGTTCGTTGATGAGGCGCAGGGCCGTCTCGTAGTCCGGGGCCCGCACGATGGCGAGTACGGGGCCGAAGATCTCCTCCCGGTAGATGCGCATCTCGGGGCCGACCCGATCGAACAGGCTGCCCCCGATGAAGTAGCCCTCGCCATGGCTCAGGCCCCGGCCATCCACCACCAGCTCGGCCCCCTCGGCCACCCCCTGATCCACGTAGCCGCGCACCTTGGCCAGGTGTTCCCGGCTGATGAGGGGCCCCATCTCGTTCTCCGGACTCTGACCGAGACCGGGGCCGACCCGCAGGGCCGCCACCAGGGGCGAGAGCTTCGCCACCAGGGCATCGGCGGTCTCGTCACCCACCACCACGGCCACCGAGATCGCCATGCAACGCTCGCCCGCCGCGCCATAGGCGGCCCCCATCAGGGCGGAAACCGCCTGATCCAGATTGGCATCCGGCATGACCACCATGTGGTTCTTGGCGCCGCCCAGGGCCTGCACCCGCTTGCCGTGGGCCGAGGCGGTGGCATAGATGTACTGGGCGATGGGGGTGGAGCCGACAAACGACACGGCACCGACCCGCGGGTCGGTCAGCAGCACGTCCACCACCTCCTTGTCGCCGTTGACCACGTTGAGCACCCCGTCCGGCAGGCCCGCCTGCTTGAGCAGTTCGGCCATGCGCAGGGAGAGGGACGGATCCTTCTCCGAGGGCTTGAGGATAAAGGTGTTGCCGCAGGCCAGGGCCACCGGGAACATCCAGAGCGGCACCATGGCAGGGAAGTTGAACGGGGTGATGCCGGCGCAGACCCCCACCGGCTGCATCATGGAGTGACTGTCCACCCCGCGGCCCACGTTGAGGGAGTGCTCCCCCTTGAGCAGATGGGGAATGCCGCAGGCAAACTCCACCACCTCCAGCCCCCGGGTCAGCTCCCCCTGGGCGTCGGAGAAGACCTTGCCGTGCTCACGGCTGATGAGCTGGGCCAGCTCGTCCCTGTGCTGCTCCATCAGCTCCTTGAAGCGAAACAGCACCCGGGCCCGCACCAGCGGCGGGGTCTGGGCCCACTCCCCAAAGGCGCGCTCGGCGCAGGTAATCGCCTCGGCACACTCGTCGGCCGTGCTGAGAACGACGGAGCCCTGCTGCTGGCCGGTGGCCGGATTGAAGATGGCACCGAAACGCTCGCTGCGACTCTCGGTCGTCTCGCCGTCAATGAAGTTGTCGATCCTGTAACTCATAAATCCTCCGTGATGGGTCATCCGTCCTCCCCTCGCCGCGCCGGGGCAGCACAGGGGGATGACGCCCGGGACGAGCGCCATCCTGTGTGATGTGGGGGTCAGTCCTGGGCCTGCAGGGCGTCCTGCAGCAGGGTGAAGAGATCGTCGATCTGGCTGCGCTCGATGATGAGGGGAGGCGACAGGGCGATGATGTCGCCGGTCACCCGGATAAGCGCCCCCTTCTCGAAACAGCGCACGAACACCTCGTAGGCCCGCTTGCCCGGTGCATCCGGCATGGATTCGAGTTCGATGCCCGCCACCAGGCCGTAGTTGCGCACGTCTTTCACGTGCTTGCAGCCCTTGAGGGAATGGGCCGCCTCCTCCCAGTAGCCCGCCAGATCGGCCGCCCGGGTCAGCAGATTTTCGTTACGGTAGATCTCGAGGGTCGCCAGACCCGCCGCCGCCGCCACCGGGTGGCCGGAGTAGGTGTAGCCGTGGAACAGCTCGATGGCCCCCTTGCCCGCCGCCATCATGTCGTCATAGATATGGTTCTGCACCAGCACGGCCCCCATGGGGATGGCGCCGTTGGTGAGCCCCTTGGCGCAGGTGATCATGTCGGGGATGACGTCGAACTCTTGGGCGGCGAAGGGGGAACCGAGGCGGCCGAAACCGGTGATCACCTCGTCAAAAATCAGCAGGATGCCGTGTTTGGTACAGATCTCCCGCAGCCGCTTGAGATAGCCCTTGGGGGGCATGATGACCCCGGTGCTGCCGGCGATGGGCTCGACGATGACCGCCGCGATGTTGCTGGCGTCGTGCAGGAAGACAATCTTCTCCAGTTCATCGGCCAGGGTGAGGTCTTCTGCTGGCAATCCCTTGGTGAACGCATTTTTCCCTATATTGAGGGTGTGGGGCAGATGATCCACCCCGGTCAGCAGGGAGCCGAACCACTTGCGGTTGCCGGGAATGCCCCCCACCGAGATGCCGCCAAAACCCACCCCGTGGTAGCCGCGCTCGCGGCCGATGAGCCGGGTACGGGTCCCCTGGCCGCGAGCCCGCTGCCAGGCCAGCGCAATCTTGAGCGCGGTGTCCACGGACTCCGATCCGGAGTTGGTATAGAAGACGTGACCGAATCCCTTGGGGGCGATCTCCACCAGCCGGTTGGCCAGCTCGAACGGCAGGGGGTGGCCCATCTGGAAGGTGGGGGCAAAATCGAGGTGGGAGATCTGCTGGGAGACCGCCTCGGCGATCTCGCGCCGACCATGGCCTGCGTTGCAACACCAGAGTCCGGCAGTGCCATCCAGTATCTTGCGGCCATCCTCTGAGTGATAATACATCCCCTCTGCCGACTTCAGGATGCGCGGCGCCGCCTTGAATTGCTGGTTGGCGGTGAACGGCATCCAGAATGCGGACATGTCGGGGGTATTGATGTCGCTGACAGGTTTCATGGTCACCTCATCCTTAAGGCGTTTAGTAACACCCGGCTCATGCCTATTAAATTAAACACCTGAATCCATAAAAAAGGGCTTTTATCGCCCGGCTTGGTGTCACCCCTCAGGGGTGGTATAAGATATTTAACACAATTTTAATAATAGTAAACAGTCAAGGAGTGTCTATCGATGGATATCGGTCACCGCCTCAAAACGGTTCGCACCAAGGCGGCCCTCTCCCAGCGCGAGCTGGCAAAACGCTCCGGTGTGACCAACGGCTTTATCTCCCAGATCGAGAAAAATCAGGTGAGCCCCTCGGTGGCCTCCCTGCGCAAGGTGCTGGAAGGCATCCCCATGTCATTGGCCAGCTTCTTCACCGACGAGACGGAGATGGATTCCGAGGTGATCTTCCGTGCGGACGACATGCCGGATCTCGGCACCCACCCCATCAGCTACCGTCTGGTGGGTCACAGCCGCGCCAACCGCGCCATCGGCATGATGCAGGAGATACTGCCCCCGGGCGCCGACACCGGTGATGACATGCTGAGTCACGAAGGGGAAGAGTGCGGCATCGTCATCCGGGGTCAGGTGGAAGTCACGGTAGGCGAGCAGGTTCACCTGCTGGCACCGGGGGATGGCTACTACTTCGACAGCCGCACTCCCCACCGTTTTCGCAACGTGGGGGATCAGGAGTGCGTGCTGATCTCGGCCAACACGCCCGCCAGCTTCTGACGGGCCTTCTCTCGGAACAGCCCGCCGGGCTCCCCCCGGCCCGGGGATCAGGCCCGCGACACGGGCTCCCGCCCCGCCGCGCGACCCCCGACACCACAGGCCAGGGCGCCCGGTTTGCCCCGCCGTTAGCCCGGGTTGTTCGGGGTCAGTGTTTAATGAATTGTTACAAGATGGATTTACAAGCGGCAGGATGTTTAGCATATTGATACGCGGAGACTGACTTTCTGCCGGTTCAAGGAGTGAACATGAGTGACCTGACCCTGGCCCAGTGGCAACACAAGGCCGCCCATCTGACCCTGCCCTCGCAAGCCTTTATCGACGGCACCTACCGGGATGCCGTCAACGGCGCCACCTTCGATTGCATCAACCCGGCCAACGGCCAACTGTTGACCAAGGTCGCCTCCTGCGACGCCGCCGATGCCGAGCTGGCGGTCAAGGCGGCCCGTGCTGCCTTCGACGACAAGCGCTGGTGCGGCCTCTCTCCCAAGCAGCGCAAGCTCATCATGCAGCGCTTCGCCGAGCTGATGCGCCTGAACCTGGTGGAGCTGGCACTGCTGGAGTCGCTGGACATGGGCAAGCCCATCGGCGACGCCATGGGGTATGACGCCCCCGCCGCCGCGAACTGCATCGCCTGGAACGCCGAGGCGATAGACAAGATCTACGATCAGGTCGCCCCGGTGGAAGAGTCCGCCCTGGCCCTGGTGACCCGCGAGCCCCTCGGTGTCGTGGCTGCCATCGTGCCCTGGAACTTCCCCCTGGTGATGGCCTGCTGGAAGCTGGGCCCGGCGCTCGCCACCGGCAACTCGGTGATCCTCAAACCCTCCGAGAAATCCCCCCTCACCGCCCTGCGCATCGCGGGTCTGGCGAAGGAGGCGGGCATCCCCGACGGCGTGTTCAACGTGCTGCCAGGCTTCGGCCATACCGTGGGCGAGGCGCTGGCCATGCACATGGACGTCGACTGCATCACCTTCACCGGCTCCACCAAAATCGGCAAGCACCTGGTGCAGTGCTCCGGCAAGTCCAACCTCAAGCGCGCCTTCATGGAGTGCGGCGGCAAGAGCCCCAACATCGTGCTGGCGGATGCACCGGATCTGGACGCCGCCGCCAGAAGCGCCGTCGGCGCCATCTTCTACAACCAGGGGGAAGTGTGCACCGCCGCCTCCCGCCTGCTGGTGCAAAACAGCATCAAGCCCCAGTTCATGGAGCGGCTGCTGGCCCATGCCCGCGAGTGGATCTCGGCCAACCCGCTCGACCCCACCACCCGCATCGGTGCCATGGTGGACCACATCCAGATGGAGCAGGTGCTCAACTACATCGCCATCGGCCAGCAGGAGGGCGCCAAGCTGCTGCTGGGAGGCAAGCGTACCCAGCCCGAGGAGGGCGGCTACTACATCGAACCCACCATCTTTGACGACGTGACCCCGACGATGCGCATCTTCCGCGAGGAGATATTCGGCCCCGTGCTGGCGGTGACCGGCTTCGACACCCTGGAAGAGGCCATCGCCCTTGGCAACGACACCGACTACGGCCTGGCCGCGGCGATCTGGACGGCGGATCTCAACCAGGCG
This sequence comes from Aeromonas sp. s9, assembly GCF_040907765.1. Classification (NCBI taxonomy): domain Bacteria; kingdom Pseudomonadati; phylum Pseudomonadota; class Gammaproteobacteria; order Aeromonadales; family Aeromonadaceae; genus Aeromonas; species Aeromonas sp. s9. The sequence continues at coordinate 39,703 of NZ_JBFOCK010000069.1, read as the reverse complement.
GTGAAAGGGTCGCGCGCCCTGCGCGCCGGCACCGTCTTCGTCAACAACTGGGATGGCGGCGACATGACCATGCCGTTTGGCGGCTTCAAGCAGTCCGGCAACGGGCGCGACAAGTCCCTGCACGCCCTGGAGAAGTACACCGAGCTGAAAAGCACCTGGATCCAGCTCGAATAACGTCATAAATGACGCTTATCAACAAAACAGGGGGAGAAATCCCCCTTTCTCATTTTTACTCTTTTATCCCCTCGCTCAATCGATATAATCGTCAAATAGCAAGCCATTAAATTTAAAGATAAAAATGCTGTTTTTTCTGGGAAGTGTACTGTTTCTGGTGGTGGGACTGCCGCTGTTGTTCTTCGTGCTGGGTCAGGGGGAAGCCTATGTCACCTGGGGCCCCTGGATCTCCGCCATCGCCCTCATGCTGTGGCTGCTGATGGACGTGGAGAAGATCCGCCGCGGGGGCGGTCGCTGAAGTTGCTCCTGCTGTTAAAATCCCGTCAGACCCATTTATTGTCTTCTTTCCCTGCAAAAGGATCGCTACACTGACTTTTTGCGATGTTTCCCGACATCCGCACTCCAGTGAAGGTTATCCGCATGCAACAACAGATCCAGCGCCAGGGCGTCCTCTATGCCCTCGGCGCCTACACCCTTTGGGGCCTGGCACCCATCTACTTCAAGTCCCTCTCCGCCGTGCCGGCCGCCGAGATCCTGACCCACCGCATGATCTGGTCCTGCGCCCTGCTGATGGTGCTGGTGCTGCTCGGACGCCAGTGGCACAAGGTGCAGGCGGTGCTGCGCCAGCCCAAGGTGCTGCTCACCCTGGCCTTTACCTCCGTCACCGTCGGCGGCAACTGGCTGCTGTTCATCTGGGCCATCAACAACGGCCACATGCTGGATGCGAGCCTGGGCTACTACATCAACCCCCTGTTCAACGTGCTGCTCGGCATGGTGTTTCTGAGCGAGAAGCTGCGCCGCCTGCAGTGGTGGGCGGTGGGGCTCGCCTTTGTCGGTGTCGCCGTCCAGCTCATCGCCTTCGGCTCCCTGCCCTGGATAGCCTTGGTGCTGGCCTCGAGCTTCGCCATCTACGGCCTCATTCGCAAGAAACTGGCCCTGGACGCCCTCACCGGCCTGCTCATCGAGACCCTGATCATGCTGCCGCCAGCCGCCTTCTATCTGTGGGGCATCGCCGACAGCCCCACCAGCCACCTCACCCAGAATGACTGGCACCTGAACCTGCTGCTCATCGCCGCAGGCGCCGTCACCACGGCCCCCCTGCTCTGCTTCACCGCAGCGGCCACCCGGCTCAAGCTCTCCACCCTGGGCTTCTTCCAGTACATAGGCCCCAGCCTGATGTTCATCCTGGCGGTGACCCTGTATGGCGAGGCGCTGGCGCTGGACAAGATGATCACCTTCGGCTGCATCTGGAGCGCCCTGGTGCTGTTCAGCCTGGATGGCCTGCGCAGCGGCAAGCGGCGCCAGGAGGCCGGCTGAGGCGCCAGCGCAATAATCTACAAGCCAAGGGGCCGCTTTCGGGGTATCAATAGGGGATGAACGCACCCCAATCCCGCATCCACTACTGGCAATCCCGGCTGCTGCCGGGGGTTGAACTCTCCCACTCCCACCACAGGGAGTTCAGCTATGGCCGTCACGTGCATCTGGACTACCACATCGGTCTGGTGCAGCGGGGCGGCCAGAAGTTCATCCACAAGGGGAACAGCCACAACCTGGTGCGCGGCGAACTCTCCACCGTCAACCCGGACGAGATGCACGACGGCCTCAGCCTGCTGCCGGAAGGGTACGAGGTGCGGGTCTTCTCCATCGCCCCCGAGCAGCTGGCCCGCTGGCTGCCGGAGCACCCCGAGCCCTTTTTCCACCAGGGATTGCAGAGCCGCCCCGACCTCTATCAGGGCTTTGCCCGCCTGCACATGCACCTGGACGGCCCCGCCCCCGACGACCTGCTGGCGGAGAGCCAGTTGCTGGCCCTGCTGGGTGAACTGTTCCGGCTCGCCCCCGAGCGCCACGCCCTGGCGGATCCCCAGCTCAGGTTCCTGCGCGACCATCTGCTGGCCCGGCTGGACGAGCGCCACACCCTGGAGGATCTGGCCGCCCTGTTCGGGCTGGATCGCTTCGCCTTCCTGCGTCAGTTCAAGAAGAAGACCGGCATGACCCCCTATGCCTGGCTCAAGCGGCTGCGCCTCGAACAGGGCAAGCGCCTGCTCGGCAGCGGTCTGCCGGTGAGCGAGGTGGCACTGGCGGTGGGCTTCTTCGATCAGAGCCACTTCCACCACGGTTTTCGTCAGGCCTTCGGGCTCACCCCGGCGGAGTATCGCCAGCAGATGCTGCCCGCCTGAATCGTCGCTGCTGCAATCTTTTACAATCTCCCGTCCCCCGTCCTGCCCCATGCTGTCACCTCCATACCGCTGTCGGAGGTCTTTTATGTTCACCAGCCTGTTTCTGACCCTGGGTCTCGTCCACCTCGTCGCCCTGGCGAGCCCGGGCCCGGATTTCGCACTCATCCTGCGCACCAGCCTGCACAGGCCCACCGCCCTCGGAGCGGCCCTTGGCATCGCCCTCGCCATCCTGCTCCACGCCACCCTCAGTCTCACCGGCATCAGCCTGCTGATCGCAAGCCAGCCCTGGCTCTTTCTCGCCGTGAAACTGGTGGGTGCCCTCTATCTGGGCTGGCTGGGCTGGGGGGCGCTGAAAGCGGCCTGGCAGGGAAGCGGGGATCTGGCGCTGCGCGCCGGGGGCGAGCGGCCGGGCTGGCGCAAGGGGGTGAAGAGCGGGCTGGCCACCAATCTGCTCAACCCCAAGGCGATGCTGTTCTTCATGGGACTGCTGGCCGCCATGGTGACGCCCCAGGTGGATGGCCTGACCCGGGGATTGCTGATCCTGGAGCTGTTCCTGCTCTCCCTCGTCTGGTTCAGCGCCCTGGCCTGGAGCCTCTCCACTCCCCGCGCCCAGCACCTGCTCGGCCGCATCCAGCGCCCGCTCAACCTGATGACAGGCCTGCTGTTTGGCGCGGTCAGCCTCTCCATCCTGGTGGATCTGCAAGGGAACTGGCCAGCAGCCTGATCGGCACGTCCTTGTTGGCGGCAAGCAGGGAGGGGCCTTGACGGACCGCGCGACTACTCCCCGCGCCGCATCCCCTTGCGCAGGTAGACGTAGCCCTCCCCCGGGCTGCCCCAGCGCTGATGGGCGCCGTTGTCATAGGCCCTGTCCAGCAGCCGGACACTGTCCGGGCCGATCCAGAGGTACTGCACCAGGGTGGTGGCACCGCCAAAATCGGTGGCGCAATGCCCGACCCGGGTCTGCCCCTTGTACTCCCCGCCCGGCTGGCGGGTCAGCCAGATTTCGCACCCTTCGCGCAGGGAGAGTTGCTGCGGGGTGAGGGAGTCAAGCAGCTCGGGCCGACGCCAGGCGCCGGCAAAATCCGTGGCCCTCGGCATGGTCAGTTCGGCCATCAGGATGCGGCCATCGGGCAGGGAGGAGAAGCGGTAGATGCGCTGGCGAAACGGTCGCTGCGCCCGCTCGGTCAGAAACTGCTCCGCATAGACCCAGCGAAAGGGGCCTTCCCCGGGCCAGATCTCCACCAGCCGCAGCTCGGCGCTGGTGAAGCGGGCATCGAAGGTGGCCTGCTCCTGGCTGGAAAACTCCCCCGAGAACCAGGAGAGCAGGGGCTCCAGCCTCCCCTGCGTGGCATGGGGGCCGGGGGCCGTCACGAAGGGGACGGGCGCCGCCCAGATCAGGCTGGCGTAAAACAGCCCCAGCAGGGCCGCCATCAGCTGTGTCATCGAATCCTTCCGAGTCGCTTGCATGGCGGCGATTATATGAGCGAACGGTGACAATAACCTCTATCTTGATCAACTCCTTGAAGAGAAAACGAAAAATCCTCTCTGCAGGCGAAAGGAGGCGACGCACCCCCGCAGGCCACGGGGATGACGGCTATCCTTGCTGCGACCCGTCCCTGTTGCCGCCAAGAGGAGTCCCCCATGAACACAGTCACCCTGCACCGCGTACTCAAGGCCCCGCCACAGCGGGTATACCAGGCCTTTATCGAGCCGGACGCCCTGGCCAAATGGCTGCCGCCCCATGGCTTCACCTGCAAGGTGGCGGCGCTGGATGCCAGGGTCGGCGGCCAGTTCAGGATGTCGTTCACCCACTTCGCCAGCGGCCACACCCACGCCTTCGGCGGCGAGTATCTCGCGCTGGAGCCGGGCAAGCGCATCCGCTACACCGACCGCTTCGACGACCCCAACCTGCCGGGGGAGATGCAGGTCACCATCACCCTCACCCAGGTGCTGTGCGGCACCGATCTCGCCATCGAACAGGCGGGTATTCCGGCGGTCATCCCGGTGGAGATGTGCTACCTCGGCTGGCAGGAGTCCCTGATGCAGCTCGCCACCCTGGTGGAGCCCGAGATCCCCGCCGAGTGACCCGACACGGGGGCTCCCCCGGTGGCCCCCACATAGATACCCCTTGTGAGAGAGGGGCCTGATCAGGTATCTCTGTGGGCAGGGCGGGCTGCGCTCTTGCAGCGACCATCCACCGCCAGGAGCCCCCATGAAACGAGTCTTGATGATGACCATGGCCGCCGCCCTGCTGGGCGGGTGCGCCGTGAAGAACCAGGTCACCCACAGCCTGCAGGCGATCCCGCTCACGGCCTTCCAGCAAAGCGAGAGCAACCCCAACCAGCGCATCTACAAGGAGCCCGGCGTGGATCTGCGCCAGTACCATCAGGTGCTGCTCGACCCCTTGCAATTCATCCGCCAGGAGAACGGCCAGTGGTATCTGCTGACCGCCAACGAGCAGAACGAGATCGGCCGCTACTACCACGCCACCTTCCAGCGGGAGCTGATGAAGCAGGGCGTCAAGATGGCTACCGAACCCGGTCCCGGCGTGATGCGGGTGCAGGCGGCCATCACCAACTTCGACCTGACCCGGCCCGACCCCAAGCTGCGGGATCTGCTGCCCGCCAAGATCGCCATCAACGTCACCCGCGAGGTAATAGGCAAGGAGCCCTATCTGCTCAAGGTGGGCAGCATGGCACAGTTGCTCGACGCCCAGAGCGGCAAGCTGCTGGTGCGGGTGATGGACGCCCGCGAGAGCCCGGACACCACCCACAAGGATTCCCCCATCACCGCCCTGGAGATGGAGAAAATGATCGATCAGTGGGCCGCAAGTCGCGCCAAACAACTGGCCGACAACCTGGGGCGCTGAGCCGGGCCGAAAACGACAAAGCCTGCCAGGGGGCAGGCTTTGTCGTCGCTGAAGCACGGCTTATTGCAGGTTCAGACCGCCCAGGTAATCCCGCTTGCCCAGATCCACCCCGGCCTGGCGCAGCAGGGCATAGGTCATGGTGAGGTGGAAGTAGAAGTTCGGGATGCCGTACTCATGCACGCAGCTATGGCCGTCCATCCCCTTGCCACCGGCCCAGTAGGGGTAGTAGTGGCCGCTCGCATACTGGCTGAAATCGGCGTCCAGCTTGCCTTGCAGGTAGGCGATGGTCTTGGCCACGTGGGCGCGCAGATCCGCCATGGTCTTGGGATCATCCCCCAGCACCGGCGGCTCGCTCAGGCTGGCGGTGGCCACCACGGCGCGGGCGCTGTCACAGCAGATCAGCACCTGCTTGCTCAGGGGCAGCATGTCGACGATGAGGCGCTCATTGAAGAAGTTCTCCACGTTGAACTTCTTCGCCTCGGCGTGGGCCTCGGCCTTGGCCAGGCACTGGTCCAGATTGGTCAGCATCTTGATGAACTGGGCGGCAATTTCACGATTCATAATGCACTCTCGGTTGGTTGAAGGCAGTAAAACGAGCGGCTCCACTATAGCGCATCCCCCTTGCAGTTCGAGCCCGAGGGGATGAAAAGCGGGGGCGCCCTCCTTGCCCTGCGACAGGCAGTGGCGATCACCGGCGAGCTGCGAGGCCAGAGCGCCATACCCCGTCGCCGCCCCGAGTCCCTCTTTCCCCTTTTTTTGATCTGTGACAGACATCTCGTTTTTCGAGGGGCGTAGTCTGGAGCCCGTTGCCCCGGCACGGGCCGGGGCACCCATCCCACAAGGAGAATGCCATGAAGATCTACGATCGAAACCGCAATGTGCTGACCCTGGGCCAACGGGTGATGATTGCCGCCACCGGCGCAGTCGACACCCTCAAGGAGGCGCACACCGACAACCTGACCCCCTATGAGGCGGAACATGAGAAGTGCGTGCTGCTGACAAACAGCCAGGAACGCTACGCCCCCATCGAGTTGATTAGACTAGGCTGATCCCGTTTTCCGTCACCCTACTCTTTACAATTCACCCGGCCGCGCTGCCCTTCGCTGGCCGGGTTTCTCTCTCCGCTCTCTATTCCTTCTCCGAGCCGCTGCACCTTATGAGGGCGAGGCGATGCAGCTTGCCGGTATCCAGCCTGAGCCCCCCGCTTCGTTGTGAACCCAGAGCCAGCCTGCCATCTCCCGATCCACTCGAACCCGCTCCCCCACCGCCACGTCCAGCTCGCGGGCGGTATAGTCCTGGCGCGCCTGCGCCTCCCCGGCGCTGATCGGGGTCAGCAGGGACAGGGGCGCCCACCCCTCGTTGCCGTCTGCGGTAAAGGTGCGCACCCAGCCCGGGAACTCGTCGTCCTCGTGGCCGATGCGCACCCGCTCACCGGCCCGAAAGGCGATGGGATTGGGGTAACAGGTGTGGTGCGCCGTGGTGATCAACGCCAGCATTGTCTCGTCCTCCGACAGGTTATGTTTGATGACGCCCCGAGTCATACCACAAGCCGGGCCCCGTTGCGTCAGCCGGGCTCACACCCTCTGGCAGAGGGCGATCTCCCCCGGGGCGGGCCGACGACCCTGACCCCCACGATTCATTACTTTCAGTGAATTTTCATATCATCCGAGTGTCATTTCAGTGAACACATCGCCGCCCTAGACTGCTTCTCGAACCTTAACGAGGAGTCTTGTATGAAACTCACCCCTATCCCGTTGCTGGCCGGCACCCTCGCCTCGGCCTTCTCTTTCAACACCTTCGCCGGTGACATCGTCTCGGTGCAGTTCAGCGATGGCCGCCCCGCCGTGACCGGCATCGAAGCGGTCAACAAGGCGCTCAACCCCATCGGCGTCAACGTGGTTACCGTCGACATTCCCGACGCCGCCAGGCCGCTGCTTGAAGCCTCTCACCGCCGCGCGTTGACCAAAGCGGAGCACGGCGCCCTGATCTCGGCCTTCAATCTGAGTCAGGGGGAGCTGCTGGAGCAGGCCAGGCTCGCAGGGCGCGCGCCCGCGGTGCAAGGAGGCGGCGTCGCCACCGAGGAGACCGGCGTCGGCCCCTACCCCAAGGTCTATGACCTGATGGCGCTGGACGAGCGCACCCGCAGCGCCGTGCTCGGCAAATATGGCCGCATGCACGTCAACTCCGCCGAGGACGGCACCGACATCGACGAGGTGATGACGGTGGTCAGCGGCGGCCCCTTCCGCTGGGGCTTTACCCTCAAAGACGGCAGCATCGCCCGCTTCCAGATAGACAAGGTGGGCCTGGAGGACAAGGCCGTGCGGATCAGCTATCACGGGCTCGGCATGCACGCCGGGTTGATGGACGCAAAACAGGGGCTGCTGGTGGCCTTCGCCCACGGCCCCAAAGCATTCACCATGCGCTACCAGGCCGACGTGCCCCACGCCCACCTGCTCGGCACCAACCCCTGGGCCGATGTCGGCATCACCCTGCCCCCCGCCCCCGGCAAGGTGCAGTAAGCCGGTGCGTGCCATCTGGCGGCGGGGCCCGGGCCCTGCCGCCTGCTTTTATGCCTGCTATGCCTGCCGCCTCGGGGCCGAGGTGCCCTGGGCCCATCGCCTCTCTTTCGTCTGCGTCTCTGCCGGGCCCGCCACGCCCCGGAGGGCCATGATCCGGGCCGCTCTACCACCGGCAACTCTCTGTCTGGCGGGGGATGGGGGGTGGACACCCCGGGGATCCGCACTATTGTGATAAAAGTGCGCAATGATGGCGCCATCATTTACCATTAGTGAATTAACGGGGGCAGGATGAACAAGATCACGGCGCTGAATGTCTTTCGCCGGGTGGTGGAAATGGGCACCTTCAGGGCGGCGGCGGACGACCTGCGCCTCTCCCAGGCGGCGGTCAGCAAGAACATCAACGAGCTGGAGGCCTATCTCGGCATCGCCCTCATCAACCGCACCACCCGGCGGCTGAGCGTCACCGAATCCGGCATGGCCTATTACGGCCAGATATGCGCCGTGCTGGACAGCCTGGAGGCAGCCGACCAGTCCATCATGGCCGCCTCCTTCACCCCCAGGGGCAGGCTGAGGATCGGCATGCCCATGTCCTACGGGCTGATCCGCCTCAATCCCCTTGTCTGCGAATTCCAACGCCGCTATCCGGAAATCGGCATCGAGGTGATCCTGAGCGACGCCTACATGGATCTGGTGGATCAGGGGCTGGACGTGGTGATCCGGGGGGCTGGCACCCTGGAGGACTCTACCCTGCGCGCCAAACCCCTGTGCGAGGTGCAGCGGGTGCTCTGCGCCGCCCCCGATTACCTGAAGGAGGCGGGCCAACCCGCCCACCCTGCAGATCTCAAGGCCCACAACTGCCTGCGCTACAGCCTCTCCTCCTCCCCCAACAAGTGGTTCTTCACCCGGGACGCGGAGAGCGTGGCGGTGGAGCTGCCCCCCGCCAGCTTCTGCGCCAACAACGGCATCGCCCTGAAACAGGCGGCGGTGCAGGGGCTCGGGGTGATCCTGGTACCGGATGAATTCGTGTCGAACGACCTGTCGGACGGCACCCTGGTCAGACTGATCCCCGACTGGCAACCCGACCCCCACGCCCTCTTCGCCGTCTACCCCTTCCACAAGGAGCAGTCCCGCAACGTGCGGCTCTTTATCGAATTTCTCGTCAAGGCGTTTCAGTTGCGGTGAGCCCGACAGGCGGGAGTGTGAGGCATTCACCTGTTGCAACCCGCCTGCATGTAGGTTCGATTAGCGAAGCGTAATCGGACGATCGCGTAAGACGATCGCGTAATCGGACGTTCACGTCATCGGACAATCGGACAATCGAACGATCGCGTCACCGGTCCATCCCATCATCTGACAACCGCGCGACGGGGCCCACGAACGGATCGCCGGGCGGCAAGGCTATGCTTGGCTTTTCTGCCGAAGATAGGGGAAATGCATGGCCAACTGGCGGCGGGCATGGTGGCCCGGCGGAACCTGGTTCTTTACCGTCAACCTGCTGGAGCGGCGCAACAACCGATTGCTGGTGGAGCAGATCGACCTGCTGCGCCACAGCGTTGCCAAGGTGCAGCAGGCTCACCCCTTCGCCATCCACGCTTGGGTGGTGTTGCCCGACCATCTCCACTGCATTCTCTCTCTGCCGGAAGGGGACACCGATTTCCCCCTGCGGTGGCGGCTCATTAAAAGCCATTTCTCCCGCGCCTTGCCGGTCAACGAGCGCCGCAGCCAGACCCGGCTACGCCACGGGGAGCGGGGCATCTGGCAACGCCATTATTGGGAACACCTGATCCGGGATGAGCGGGATTACCGCCACCATATGGATTATGTCCATATCAACCCCCTCAAACATGGTCATGTCACCCGGGTGGCCGATTGGCCCTACTCCACCTTCCATCGTTACGTGGCGAGCCGCGTCTATCCGCCGGATTGGTGCGGGTCGGTGGATGGGGCGTTGGGGGGATTGGAGTAAACCCATAAAAGGGTTGTTCCGTTGTAAGCGTCCGATTACGCGAATGTCTTACGCGATCGTCCGATTACGCTTCGCTAATCGAACCTACGGCCCTGCTGGCAAACTCCGGGGAGCGCTACGCCCCCATCGAGTTGATTAGACTAGGCTAATCCCTTTCCCTGTCACCCTACTCTTTACAGTTCACCCGGCCGCCGCGCCTGACGGCTGGGTTTTTGATTCTCTCTATTTACCGAAATGTAATGATTACCGAATAGTTGATTATTTTCATATTCTTTCTTTCACAAGTTCATTAAATGAACCATCAAGAGCGAATATAGCTTCTTCACTCTCTAATTGAGGATATAAAAGAGCAACATTGTCTCTGATTCTCTTTGCTGAAGAGGCTGAGCGGCCTACCACAATAATTTCTTTGTCAGTATGCCTAGAATCAATGAAATTCTTTAAAAGAAACCTTATCGTGTGATCTTCAGTAGGAAGTGAGTAGCCAATAAAAACAAGTAAATTCGCATCTCGTAGCTTGCTAGCTGATTTCAAAAATACACTCTTGAAATATTTGCTATCATAGTTTTGTTCCTGTGATGGAAGAATGATATTAGATTTAGAATTAGCAAATGAATAGTTGATATTAATTGAGTCATTGCATCCATCAATCTCAAAACCGCCATTTATTTTGAATAAACTGACTCTGTTTTTTGTCCATCTCTTTGCAGAGAAATCGATAAGATTTATTAACCCTCGATTGAGACATATGTCATCTCTGTTTTTTGAATCGAGGATTTTCTCAATGACAAAATCATAGTTTGTTGTTACAAAACTAACTTCTTTATCTTCACTAATAAATGAATTAAAGAACTCAATAAGATTTTTAGCTTGCTCACTGAGCTCGTTATCTGCTGGACGATCTGGTGTTAATTCTGACTCACCGACAAAACTAGAAAATCGTGCTTTAATAAAATCAATTATCTCTCTTTCGAGAGCAAAGATTGTTGTTCTATCTAAAAAAGATGCCATTAGACTAGGGTATCTATTATAAATATCCAAGTGAAACTTTATGTTTTTAAAAAATTCATAGCATGCTTTAGAAAAAGCATAGTCATCGTCAAAGTTTTCTCGCTCGGGAAATAATATCCCCATTTCTTTAGCAAAATAAAAAAAGTTATAATTACGATCACTTACATCAGCAATGCTAAATAGCTCAAATCCCGCTGGGTAGGATTCACTCCACGCCTTAGAAAATCCAGCGCCAGTAAAAAAAACCACCTTATTGGTTGATTTTATTTTATCCCTTAATTTTCCTATCGAATATAGAGATTGGCGTGGACTTTCCGAGTTGTCAAAAGAACCAACCAAATCGATCAAATTAGGCATTTTATGCGACAACTCCTTACCTTCAAGATCCACTAAGTAATTTTGGAAGTGCTCCAAATTCAGAGCTTAAATATTTGTTAGATATTTTGGCGTCTTTCCTGATAGGAAAGTCTGATAGTCTACTTATGTGACTTGAAAAGTCATCACTCTTCTCCACGAAGAATATTGAATCGCGCCTAAAACCACTATCCAATAGCAATATATCGTGAGTGGCAATAATTGTCTGGCGTATTTTACTGCTAGCCTTAAATAATAAAGACATCATCTCTAATGAAAGCTTATGATGAAGAGAACCATCATACTCATCGACAATAAAAGTAATGTCTTCATCCGGTAAATCTGTAATCAAAAAGAAGATCACCATGATTATTATGGCAAAGCTTCCTTTAGAGAAAAAATCGGATGCATCATCAATTGATAGATCATATGGTTTTCCGTCATTTCTCTTATGGCTAATGAATAATTTCGCTTTACCTTCATGATCTCTTTTAACAGATAGCTTGTTAACGGGAATGGATAGTGAAGCGAGCATTGATGATGCTTTAGTTAGCTGTCTATTCCAAAACTTTGCATAGCTGACACTTGTATCACCAGTGCTACTATCCAAGATTTCCTCAATACCTTTCAATGAGTTTTTATGATATAGACTTGGTCTGAACATGCACAAATTTTTTGCCCAATTATAGAGATGGCTCAGCACATCATTTTTTAGTGATTGGGCGTAGTTGGCAATTAATCCTGATTGACTCAGAGTTCCAGACAGTAAAGTCTCAAGAGATTTATATCTTGCAGTAAATTTAATAGAGCCGTCTTCTCTAACAAAAATTTTTTGGCTTTTAGATGACTTCTTATTATTTCTAGAAAATAAGAATTCATTTATTACATTACCCCTGAATATGGAGAAGCCGTAGTTAATAAACCGATTGTTTGTGGTATCAAAGAGTAACACTTCATATTCTGTCGGTTTTTCAAAACTAGATGAATCCAACATAAATGGTGCATGTGCATCGCCGACTTTTTCTGGGCTTTTAATTGCTGTTGTAAATGTATGTAAGGCTTCGAGTAGGTGAGTTTTGCCTGAACCATTAGGGCCTACAAGGCATGCACATTTATTAATTTTTAATGCGCTGTCAGTTTCATATACATGTTCTAAAGATTCACTCCCTGAAGTAGCGACAAGATTAAATTCTTGTTTATCTCGAAAGCCTTTGTAGTTTGTTATTGCAAATGTCAATAACATGCCAATCTCCCTCTCCAATATTCTTATACGTGCATCGCTGCGAAGTCAGTATGTTGATACAAGCACAATTAGGCACAACAAAGAAGGTTTTTTGCTTATTTTTTTCAGGAAAACGTTTTCTTATGTGTTTGATGACATGTCAACTAGAGCTGTTGTGAACCTTGAAGCCCATTCAGGCGACTGCATCACTAAAGCGATAGATAAAACCAACCCGGCCTAAAGCCGGGTTGGTCACATCAAAAAGCGGAAGAAATCAGAGAGCCTCAAGGCGGGCATACGCCGTCACCAGCCACTTGGCGCCGACCTCGTCGAACTGGATCTGCACCCGGCTCTGCTGGCCGACCCCCTCGAAGTTGAGCACGATCCCTTCGCCGAATTTCGGATGGAGCACCCGCTGACCGAGCTTGATGCCGCTGGCGTCGAAGCTCTGCTGCACCTCGTTCTGGCTGAAGCGGCCGTACTGGGTGGGGCGGCTCACCTGAGTGCGCAGCCGGATCTCTTCCAGACACTCGGCGGGCATCTCGCGGATAAAGCGGCTCGGCTTGTGGAACATCTCGCGGCCATAGATGCGGCGGCTCTCCGCATAACAGATGTAGAGCTTCTCCATGGCGCGGGTCATGCCGACGTAACAGAGGCGCCGCTCCTCCTCCAGCCGGCCCGACTCCTCGGTGGATTGCTGGCTGGGGAACATGCCCTCTTCGACGCCGACCAGCAGCACCAGCGGGAACTCCAAGCCCTTGGCGCTGTGCAATGTCATCAGCTGCACCGCGTCGGCATATTCGTCCGCCTGATTCTCCCCGGATTCCAGCGCCGCATGGGCGAGGAAGGCGGAGAGATCGCTCATGTCCTCCAGCTCGTCCGGGCGCTGGTACTGGCGGCAGGCGGTGACCAGTTCGTCCAGGTTCTCTACCCGCGCCTGTGATTTCTCGCCTTTTTCCGCCAGATACATCGCCTTGAGGCCAGAGTGCTGGATGGCGATATCCGCTTGCTGGTGCAGGGGCAGCAGGGAGACCTGCTCCTCCAGCGCGTCGATCAGCTCGACAAAGCCGCGCACCGCGTTGCCGGCGCGACCGGTCAGCACCTTGTCGCCCAGCAGGGTCTTGGCCGATTGCCACAGGTTCTGGCCCTGATCCCGGGCGTTATTGCGCAATATCTCGAGGGTGCGATCGCCGATGCCGCGGGTCGGCGTATTGACCACCCGCTCGAAGCTGGCGTCGTCGCCCCGGTTGTTGATAAGGCGCAGGTAAGCCATGGCGTCCTTGATTTCCTGCCGCTCGAAGAAGCGCAAGCCGCCGTAGATGCGATAGGGCATGGCGTCCTGCATCAGCGCCTCTTCCAGCACCCGCGACTGGGCGTTGGAGCGATAGAGGATGGCGCAGTCGGCCAGCAAACCGCCTTTCTCTTTCCAATCCTTGAGGCGGCCGACCACGAAGCGGGCCTCGTCCACCTCGTTGAAGGCGGCGTAGAGCGAAATCGGCTCCCCCTCGGCTCCCTCGGTCCACAGCTCCTTGCCAAGGCGCTCGGCGTTGTTGGCGATGACGCTGTTGGCGGCTTTGAGGATATTGGCGGTGGAGCGGTAGTTCTGCTCCAGGCGGATGGTTTCGGCCCCCTGATAGTCGGTCAGGAAGCGCTGGATGTTCTCGATCTTGGCGCCGCGCCAGCCGTAGATGGACTGGTCATCGTCGCCGACGATCATCACCTTGCCGGAATCACCTGCCAGCATGCGAAGCCAGGCGTACTGGATGCCGTTGGTATCCTGGAACTCGTCCACCAGGATGTTCTGGAAGCGATCCCGGTAGTGCTCGAGGATGTGGGGCTTGTTGAGCCACAGCTCGTGGGCGCGCAGCAGCAGCTCGGCAAAATCCACCAGCCCGGAGCGATCGCAGGTCTCCTGGTAGGTCTTGTAGATCTGCTGATAGGTGCGGGTGACGGGGTCGCCGTAAAGGTCGATGTCGCCGGGGCGCAAGCCCTCGTCCTTCTTGCCGTTGATGTAGCCCATCACGGCGCGGGGAGCCCAGTGCTTCTCGTCGAGGTTGAGCGCCTTGAGCACCCGGCGAATGAGGCGGTACTGGTCGTCGGAGTCGAGGATCTGGAAATCCTGCGGCAGCCCCGCATCCAGATGGTGGGCCCGCAGCAAGCGGTGGGCGATGCCGTGGAAGGTGCCGATCCACATGCCGCGCACGCCGTCACCGATCACCTTCTCGACCCGGCCGCGCATCTCGGCCGCCGCCTTGTTGGTAAAGGTGACCGCGATGATGGAGAAGGGTGAACAGCGTTCCACCTGCATCAGCCAGGCGATACGGTGCACCAGCACCCGGGTCTTGCCCGAGCCGGCACCGGCCAGCACCAGCAGGTTGCTGCGGGGCGCCGCAACGGCATCTCTTTGCTTGTCGTTGAGCCCGTCGAGCAGGGTTGAAACGTCCATCACCACTCCTGTTTATTTATACAGGCGGGGATTATACGGCCTGAGCCGCCAGAGACCAACCGGCAGGATCAACGAAGGGGGCGGTGATAGTTCCGGTATTGGCCCAGTACCTCACCGGAAAAGCTGAGCAACCGGGCGCGGGGGGCATCCAGCACCTGCTGGACGGGATCAAATCGAAGTGAAGCGGCCAGCATGCGGCCCTCAGGCAGGGTCACTTCCGTGTTCCCCATCACCAGCATGCCGTCCTGATAATGCCCATGCTCGAAGCGCACGATGACGTCATTCACCATCAAGGTGCCCTGCTTGAGCTGCAGTGATGCTCGTTGCATCTCTCGCAACGCAAACAGACTGGACAATGACGGACGCCCGCTGGGCATCCGCTGCAAGTATTCGTGGGTGGTCAATTGATATTGCAACTGACCCTGACGATCGAAGACACGCTCCCGATAATCGGTGTAGCGCGTCAGCATGCCGGCAGCCTGTGCCACCGGCATCCACAACAGGAGCGCCCCCGTCAGGAGCGCTCCCACTGGTTTACAGCTGATCGGCACAGCTGACCTTGTTGTCATCCAGGTCGGTACAGGAGACGAATACCTTGTCAAAGGTCGACCCGGCCACCGGCGTCATCTGGGTTGACCAGTCATAACCCACCCCCTTGGCATAGATGGCGGTGTGGCTCTCCTGATCTTCCTGCATCCAGCCGATGTACTTCAGTGCGCCGCGATCGCTCTGGGCAAGTGCCTTGAACTCGTCGCTCGTGATGAGACACATGGGCTCTCCCATGGCCTTGGACAGCTCGGCATCCCGCGCCCCCACGGCGCCATCACAGCCGCCGGTCACCTTGATGGTCATGTCACTGCGATCCAGCATCTCATCGAAGAACGGCAGCACATTGATGTTGTACTTCACCCCCACCTCTTGAGGCTGCCAGCCCATGCCGGTATTGACGTATCGGGTCTCGACGCTTTCCCACTGGATAGTGGGCACAGTGCCTGCAAAGTGGTTCGCCAGCTCCTTGAGGGTCGCGGTATTGGCCTCGATCTCATCCTGGGTCAACGACTCGTCCAGCTTGCTCTGATCGATGGTCAGAGCGAGGCTCACCGCATCCTTCAACTGCGACTTGGCCTTGGCCAACCGTGCTTTGGCATCGTCGGTCAAACGGAAGAAATCGGCGTGCGCCACCAGCGCATCCGGCTCGATTTCCTGCTGACTGAACTGGGTCTCGAAGGTGCTGCTGCTCTCTTCATAGGTGGTAGTCGGCTGCATGCCCCAGGTGTCCTTGATGTGCATACGCGGCAAGGTCACTTCTTCCTGCTGGGTGACATAGGCGCTGTCCGGACCGTACTGGTAGGAGGCGGCGATGTTGAGGGCCGATGCCATCGCCATCGCCGACGCCCGCAGGGCCTTGGCACCGTCGAGGTTGAGGGTGACGGTATCGTCATCGCCATAGGTGGCGCTGTAATCCGGATCCTGGATATCGGCCAGGGCAGCCGCGACGTTTTCCAGGCTGTCGGCATAGGCGCCCATCAGCTTGGCCACGTCACGGGTATATCCCTTGCCACCTTTGAGCGCCACGGAGGCGGTGCCGGGGGTATGGATGATGACATCCATCACCTTGGCCAGGCTGGTGCTGTAACCACTGCCAATGGCGGACGAGGTGAAGGCCAGGCGTTCAGCCACCACGGGGTTGTTGGTCACCTCCAGCATGGTCAGCATGGCCAGCACGATCTGGCGATCGGCCTTGCCGCTCTCACCGGTCTCGGCCTGCAGGGTCTCCTTGTACTCCTTGAACTTGCTCTCGACGTCCAGGTTTTTCAGATCGGTCAGTCCCTGCAGATCGCTCAGCACCTTGTCGACCGCCACGGAGCGGCCATTGACGCCAGCCAGGGTGGCGGAGAGGTGGGCTTTCGCCGCAGCCAGAGAGACGACGGCCTTGGTGAGGCCCGCTGTTTTCAGCGCCTCGACCAGGGAGGTGTTGAAGGCGTCATCGCTACCCAGTTCGACGATCCCCAGTTGCGCGACCTGCGCCTTGTCGAGGGTGATGCCGTTCTCCGGATTGCTGTCGCTGTCGAGCGTCTGCAGCAATGCCGCAATGCGGATCGCTTTCTCCTTGTCGTCACCCGCCAGGGTGTAAGGGGTCACCAGCGAGTTGCCCGCCTTGAGGGTCACCGCCCCCAGGCGTTGGTTGCCCAATGCGAATTCGCAGGTGTCGCCATCATCAAACAGGAATTCACCCTTGGCATTGGTGACACCGGTGTAATCGTTGCACCGATAGTCGAGGCCACCCACGACGGAATCCAGGAAGACGGCAGTGTGAAGAGGCTTGCTGCCGGTGTCGGTGCCACCGCCATTGTTGCCACCATTGCTGCCGCCACCGTTATCGTCACCACCACCCCCGCAAGCGGTCAACATGACACCGGACAACACACAAGCCACTGCCATACTCAGCACGTTTTTTTTCATTTTTATCACCCGAACAAATGTAAAAAATACGGCCCCATCCCGGGGGCCAAGTTAATCCGGGTATAACCTAGCGTATCCATATGACAAACACCAATGCATTTCCATATGAGTGTGCTTGCCATCACGCAGGCCCCGAGCGAGCAGGAAAAACGGCCACAGACGACGACCCTGGGAGGGGAAAAAGCCATCCATCTTGGGCTGTCACACCTCGGGCGGACCTCCTGGCGCTCAGCCAGCCCGCCCGCCAACATGGCGTCGATGAGGCCGCAGGGCTGGTGCCGATGGAAGCCAGTTTTTTCATCAGGGGAGGAAAACGGTTGCGCCTAACGTCATGAATTCAAACACAAATGTCGATCGAGCCCTATTAATCCCGGAATTTAATTCTGCAAAAACACCATAAAACAAATACTTATAAGGCAATTTGCTTATATTTCAAACCGTTAACGCAAACGTTTTTCCTCTATGATCCCCTTGACCAACGGGCTGGCTCACTTACAGTTAGCCAGCGTGCTTTATGACCTGCCAAGACAGGTTGTGGACCCTCACATAACAATCAAGGATACGATCGTGACTAAAGTGCTCAAGCTGGCCACCGTGGCCGCCCTCACCCTCGCTGCCCTGTCCGCCCAGGCAGCCTCCGAGCCCGCCGTCATCTATGACACCGCAGGCAAATTCGACAAGTCCTTCAACGAAGCCGTGTTCCGCAACGGCGTCGAAGTCTACAACAAGGACAAAGGCGTCAAGGTCAAGGAGTTCGAACCCCAGAACGAAGCTCAGCGCGAGCAGGGCCTGCGTCGTCTGGCCAGCCGTGGCAACGGCCCCATCGTCGCCGTCGGCTTCAACATGGGTTCCGCGGTAGAGAAGGTCGCCACCGAGTTCCCGGACACCCAGTTCACCATCATCGACATGGTGGTCGACAAGCCGAACGTCCAGTCCCTCATCTTCAAGGAGCATGAAGGTTCCTTCCTGGTGGGTGCCCTGGCGGCCATCGCCTCCAAGACCGGCAAGGTCGGCTTCGTGGGCGGCATGGACATCCCGCTGATCCGCAAGTTCCAGTGCGGCTATGAGCAAGGCGCCAAGTACATCAATCCGAAGATCGACGTCTATCAGAACATGACCGGCTCCACCCCGGCAGCCTTCGCCGACCCGGCCAAGGGTGCAGAACTGGCCAAGTCCCAGTTCGCCAAGGGCGCCGATGTGGTCTATGCCGCCGCCGGTGGCACCGGTATCGGTGTCTATCAGGCTGCCAAGGACGAAGGCAAGCTGGCCATCGGTGTGGATTCCAACCAGAACCACCTGCAACCGGGCACCATGCTGACCTCCATGGTCAAGTCCGTGGGTCTGGCCGCGTACAAGAGCTGGGATGACGCCGCCAAGGGCAGCTGGAAGCCGGGCATCCAGTCCCTGGGTCTGGCCGAAGGCGGGGTTGACTGGGCGCTGGACGAGAACAACGCCAAGCTGATCACCCCGGAGATGAAAGCCAAGGTCGAAAGCATCAAGGCCGATATCATCGCCGGCAAGATCAAGGTGCACGACTACATGAGCGACAACTCCTGTAAGTACTGAGTCCCTGCTACGACTCTCAACCAGTGATGACCGGCCCGCACGGGCCGGTTTTTAGTCTCTACTTCATGACCCGCAAGGACTGCATCATGGACCAGACAGATCGCTATGCCATCGAATTAAGAGGTATCGATAAGCGCTTTGGCGAGGTTTACGCCAACAAGCAGATCGACCTTCAGGTTCGTAAAGGCAGCATTCACGGCATCGTCGGCGAAAATGGCGCCGGCAAGTCGACCCTGATGAGCATCATTTACGGCTTCTACCACGCCGACAGAGGCGAGATGCTGATCGACGGGAATCCGTTCAAACCCCATGGCTCCCAAGATGCGATTGCCGCCGGGGTGGGCATGGTGCACCAGCACTTCATGCTGGTGAACAACTTTACCGTATTGGAAAACGTCATCCTGGGGGCCGAGAACGGCTGGCGCCTGGGCAAGAGCCTGGCGGCCGCCGAGAAGCTGCTGGGCGAGCTGGCACGGGACTATGGTCTCGAGGTGCCGCTGCACGAGAAGGTCGAGGATCTGCCGGTGGGCCTGCAACAGCGGGTCGAGATCCTCAAGGCGCTCTATCGCGGTGCCCGCATCCTGATCCTCGACGAGCCCACCGGGGTACTGACCCCGCAAGAGGCGGATCACCTGTTCGAGGTGCTGAAAAAGCTGCGGGATCAGGGGGCGACCGTCATCCTCATCACCCACAAGCTGCGGGAGATCCTGGCCATCACGGATCAGGTCTCCATCATGCGCCGGGGTGAGATGGTGGCCCATGTCGCCACCAAAGACACCGACAAGGAGCAGCTCGCTGAGCTGATGGTGGGCCGCAAGGTGCGCCTCAAGGTCGACAAGGGCACCGCCCAGCCGGGCGAGGCCAAGCTCAAGGTCGAGGGCCTCTCTTACGTCGATGACGCCGGGGTGGAACGGGTCAAATCCGTCAGCTTCGAAGTGCGGGCGGGGGAAGTGGTCGGCATCGCCGGGGTCTCCGGCAACGGCCAGTCCGAGCTGCTCAGCATGCTCGGCGGCATCCTCAAGCCCAGCAAGGGCGGCTTCACCATCGCCGGGGCGCAGCGCCACGAGGTGAGCCAGAGCCACCCGGCCGATCCGGAACAGGTGCGCAACTTCGGCCTCGGCCACATCCCGGAAGACAGGCACAAGATGGGGCTCATCAACCGCTTCGAGGCGAAAGAGGCCTTCATCCTCGGCTATCACCGCCGTGCCCAGTACAACAAGGGCTGGCTGCAGGACAAGGAGGCGATCCGCCAGGATTGCCAGGCCAAGATGGACAAGTGGGACGTGCGCCCGCCGAGCCCGGAGCACAAGACCGCCAATTTCTCCGGCGGCAACCAGCAGAAGTTGGTGATCGCCCGGGAAGTGGAGCAGGACCCGGATGTGCTGCTGGTCGGCCAGCCGACCCGGGGCGTCGACATCGGCGCCATCGAGTACATCCACCAGCAGATCATCGCCATGCGCGACAAGGGCAAGGCGGTGCTGCTGGTGTCGGTGGAGCTGGACGAGATCATGAGCCTCTCCGACCGCATTCTGGTCATCGCCGATGGCCGCATCGTCGGCGAGCTGGACGGTGCCAGGGCGGATGAACGCACCATCGGCCTGATGATGGCGAACATAGTTCCTGACGACGTGGCGGCAAGCCAATCACAAGGAGCCACATCATGAAGGTCACAACCACTTGTAACGGATTCGGCCTGATGATGGTCAACACACCAGTCCCCGACGATATCAAGGAGGCCCATTCATGAGCCAAGCACGTGTTCCTGCCTGGATATCCGTGGGCGTGCTGCCCGCAGTCAATATCCTGCTGGCCTTCCTGGTGTCGGCCATCCTGTTCTATTACCTCGACATCAGCCCCATCGAGGCAGCCGAAATCATGTGGTACGGCGCCTTCGGCACCGGCGAGGGGATAGGCTTCACCCTCTACTACGCCACCGGTTTCATCTTCACCGGTCTGGCGGTGGCGGTGGCCTTCCACGCCGGCCTGTTCAACATCGGCGGTGAGGGGCAGGCCTATATCGGCGGCCTCGGGGTCGGTCTGGTCTGTCTGCTGCTCGGGGACGTGCTGCCGTTCGCCCTGCTGCTGCCGCTCGCCATCATCGCCGGCGGCCTGTTCGGCGCGGCCTGGGCCTTCATCCCGGCCTGGCTGCAAGCCAAGCGGGGCAGCCACATCGTCATCACCACCATCATGTTCAACTTCATCGCCGCCTCCCTGATGGCCTACCTGCTGGTAGACGTCTTCAAGCCGCCAGGATCCATGGCCACCGAGAGCAAGGTGTTCGCCGTGGCGAGCTGGCTGCCGAAGATGAGCGAGCTGGCGGCCGGTTTCGGCATCGCCATGCCCAACAGCCCCCTCAACATCAGCTTCTTCTGGGCGCTGATCTGTGCGGCCCTGGTGTGGGTCTTCATCTGGCATACCCGCTGGGGCTACGAGATCCGCTCCGTGGGCGCAAGCCAGAGTGCCTCCGCCTATGCGGGTATCTCCTACCCCAAGGTGGTGATCCTGGCCATGGTGATCTCCGGCATGCTGGCGGGCTTCTTCGCCCTCAACGTGCTGCAGGGTGAGCTGCACCAGATCAAGCTCAACTTCGTGGAAGGCTTCGGCTTCACCGGCATCGCGGTGGCCCTGATGGGCCGCAACCACCCGGTCGGCGTCATCATCGCCAGCCTGCTGTTCGGCTTCCTCTACCAGGGCGGCGCCGAGCTCAGCTTCGAGTTCGGGGTGGACCGCAACATCGTCGTGGTGCTGCAGGGTCTGGTGATCCTGTTCTGCGGCGCCCTGGAGCACATGCTGCGCCCGCGCATCGAGCAGGCCTATCTGGCCTTTGCCAACCGCCCGGCCGCCCAAGTGAAAGGAGCCTGATCATGTTCGAAATGCTGATCCTGATGCTGGATGCCACCATCCGCACCGCACCGCCACTGATCCTGGCGGCCATGGATGACGGGGATGTTTTGCGAGCCGAAGGGAGTCCAAGCCATGTTTGAAATGCTGATCCTGATGCTGGACGCGACCATTCGTACCGCGCCTCCGCTCATCCTGGCGGCCATGGCCGGGATGTTCTGTGAACGCTCCGGGGTGGTCAACATCGCCCTGGAGGGCAAGCTGCTGGCCTCCGCCTTCGCCAGTGCGGCGGCGGCCGCCGTCACCGGTTCCGCCTGGATTGGGCTGGGGGTCGGGGTGGGGATCTCCATCCTGTTCGCACTGCTGCACGGCTTCGCCACCATCACCCACCGGGGTGATCAGGTGGTGAGCGGCATGGCCATTAACATCCTGGCGGCCGGTCTCACCGTGACCCTGGGGCGCTACTGGTTCGATCAGGGGGGCCAGACCCCGGCGCTCTCCGGTGCGGCGCGCTTCGCCCCCATCGACCTGCCCTATGCCAAGGAGCTCTATGACGTACCCGTCATCGGCCAGCTCTACAGCGAGCTCTTGAGCGGTCACTCCCTGCTGGAGTACGTGGCCTTCGCCGCCGTGCCCCTGGCCTGGTGGGTGCTGTTCCGCACCCGCTTCGGCCTGCGGCTGCGGGCGGTGGGCGAAGCCCCGGCGGCGGTCGACACCGCTGGTATCTCCGTGGTGCGGATGCGCTACACCGCTCTCATCATCGGCGGCCTGCTGGCGGGGATCGGGGGCACCTATCTGGCGGTGGCCCAGACCGCCCAGTTCATCCCCAACATGAGCGCGGGCAAGGGCTTCATGGCGCTGGCGGCCCTGGTGTTCGGCAAGTGGCGCCCCTGGAACGCCATGGCGGCCTGTCTGCTGTTCGGCTTCCTCGACGCGGTCGCCATCCGGCTGCAAGGGGTCAGCATCGGCGATTTCCCGATCCCGGTGCAGGCCATCGAGGCGCTGCCCTACATCCTGACGGTCTTCCTGCTGGCCGGTTTCATCGGCAAGGCGGTAGCCCCCAAGGCCCTCGGCACCCCCTACGTCAAGGAGCGGGAATAGCCCCGTCCTTCATGCCATGCAAAAAGGCCCGCTTGTGCGGGCCTTTTATTTTTGAACGCTCAGCCGACCGGCCGCACCAGGGCGGGCTGATGGGGATCGCTGAGGCGCTCGGCCAGGTAGTCCACCAGCAGCCGCACCTTGGGGGAGAGGTGGCGGTTGTGAGGATAGAGGGCCCAGATCCCCTCCGCCGGCGCCCGCAGCTCCGGCAGCAACTCAATAAGCTCCCCCCGGGCGAGGTGGTCGCTGACGTAGTAGTCCGGCAGCTGGATGATGCCGATCCCCTTGAGGGCCGCATCCAGCAGGGCGTGACCGCTGTTGCACTGAAGCAGACCGCGTACCCGCACGCTGTGGGGCTTGTCGTTCAGGGTGAAGTGCCACTCGTCGCTGTTGCCCACCAGACAGGTGTGACGGGCAAGTTCGGAGAGGCTGTTGGGCATGCCATGGCGGGCGGTGTAGGCCGGGGAGGCGCACACATAGGGCACCCGCTGCGCCAGCTTGCGCGCCACCAGGCTGGAGTCCTTGAGGTGGCCGAGGCGGATCGCCAGATCGAACCCCTCGTGCACCAGATCCAGCAGCTGATTGGTGAGGTTGAGGGTCACCTCCAGCTGGGGGAAACGCACCATAAAGTCGTTCACCAGGGGGGCGATGCGGCTCTCGCCGTAGGAGACGGGGGCCGTGATGCGCAAGGCCCCTTGCGGCACCGCCTGATGGCGCCCCACCGCCAGCTCCGCCTCGTAGAGGTTGTCGAGCAGCTGGCGGCAGTGGCGAAAATAGATCTCCCCGAGCTCGGTGAGCCGCACCTGGCGGGTGGTGCGCAGCAGCAGCTTGGCCTGCAGTCGGTCTTCCAGCTGCGCCACCTGACGGCTCACCTGGGCCACCGAGACCCCGAGCTTGCGCGCGGCCGGGGTAAAGCCCCCCTGCTCCGCCACGCTGACAAATTCACAGACCCCTTCCCAGCCGAACATTATTACCCATGTGTAAAAGTGATTTGAGATTTCACCTTATTATCACCAAATCGGCGGGAAACTACACTGGATCTCCGAACTCATTTCCGTTCATCCAACCACTACGAGGACGTCATTCATGGCACAGGTTCAAAGCATCAAGTGTAAGGCCGCCATCGCCTGGGGACCGGGCCAGCCCCTCTCCATCGAAGAGGTCGAGGTCATGCCGCCCCAGGCCGGTGAAGTGCGGGTGCGGATCGTCGCGACCGGCGTCTGCCACACCGATGCCTTCACCCTGTCCGGCGAAGATCCGGAAGGGGTCTTCCCCTGCATCCTGGGCCACGAGGGTGGCGGTATCGTCGAATCCGTCGGCGAGGGTGTCACCAGCGTCAAGGTGGGCGATCACGTGATCCCGCTCTACACCCCCGAGTGCGGCGAGTGCAAGTTCTGCAAGTCCGGCAAGACCAACCTGTGCCAGAAGATCCGCGCCACCCAGGGCAAGGGGCTGATGCCGGACGGCACCACCCGCTTCTCCAAGGATGGCCAGCCCATCTACCACTACATGGGCACCTCCACCTTCAGCGAATACACGGTACTGCCCGAGATCTCCATCGCCAAGGTGGACCCGGCCGCCCCCCTGGAAGAGGTCTGCCTGCTGGGCTGTGGCGTCACCACCGGCATCGGCGCCGTGATGAACACCGCCAAGGTGAAAGAGGGTGAGAGCGTCGCCATCTTCGGGCTGGGGGGCATCGGCCTCTCCGCCATCATAGGCGCGCGCCTGGCCAAGGCCGGCCGCATCATCGCCATCGACATCAACGAGAGCAAGTTCGAGCTGGCCCGCAAGCTGGGCGCCACCGACTGCATCAACCCGAACACGTTCGACAAGCCTATCCAGGAGGTGATCGTCGAGATGACCGACGGCGGCGTCGACTTCTCCTTCGAGTGCATCGGCAACGTCAAGGTGATGCGCGCGGCGCTGGAGTGCTGCCACAAGGGCTGGGGCGAATCCGTCATCATCGGCGTGGCCGGTGCGGGCCAGGAGATCAGCACCCGTCCATTCCAGCTGGTCACCGGCCGGGTGTGGCGCGGCAGCGCCTTCGGCGGCGTGCGCGGTCGCAGCGAGCTGCCGAGCTACGTGCAGCGCTACATGCAGGGTGAGTTCAAACTGGACGACTTCATCACCCACACCATGCCGCTCGAGCAGATCAACGAGGCGTTCGATCTGATGCACGAAGGCAAGAGCATCCGCACCGTCATCCACTACTGATCCCATGAGAGCCCCGCCCATCGATACATGGGCGGGGCAAGGAGTCCTTCGATGAATCTGGACATCATCAGCAGCAACAAGAGCTTCGACGGCTGGCACAAGCAGTATCGCCACCGCTCCACCGTGCTCGATTGCGAGATGCGCTTCGCCATCTATCTGCCACCCCGAGCCCTCACCGGCCAGAAGGTGCCCGTGCTCTACTGGCTCTCCGGCCTCACCTGCACCGACGAGAACTTCATGCAGAAGGCCGGGGCCCAGCGCATCGCCGCCGAGCTCGGCATCGCCCTGGTGGCACCGGACACCAGCCCCCGCGGCGAGGGAGTGGCGGACGATCCCGGCTATGACCTCGGCATGGGGGCGGGTTTCTACGTCAACGCCACCCAGACCCCCTGGCGGGATCACTACCAGATGTACGATTACGTCACCCGGGAGCTGCCCGAGCTCATCGAGACCCACTTCCCGGTCTCGACGAAGCGCGCCATCAGCGGCCACTCCATGGGAGGCCACGGCGCCCTCATCGCCGCCCTGCGCGAGCCGGGTCGCTACCGCTCGGTGTCGGCCTTCAGCCCCATCAGCCACCCGAGCCGCTGCCCCTGGGGCCAGAAGGCCCTCGGCGCCTACCTCGGCAACAATCCCCTGCTGTGGCAGGAGTGGGATGCCTGCCAACTGCTGCGCCACCACGACAGTCCGCCCCTGCCGACCCTGGTGGACGTAGGGCTGGACGACCCCTTCCTGGCGGAGCAGCTCGGCATCGACACCCTGGCCGAAGTGGCCGCCACCCGGGCGTGGCCCCTGACGCTCAACCGCCATGCCGGCTACGACCACAGCTATTACTTCGTGGCGAGCTTCATCGAGGCGCACCTGCGCTTTCACGCCAACCACCTGGGCGAACCGGCCTGAGGCTGACCCGCTCGTGGCCGCCCCGTCAGCGGGCGGCCATTCACCCGTAAACAGGAGACAAGGATGCCTCTCTTCACCACATTGCTGACCATGCCGGACCAGTTCGAGCGACTGCTGGCACAGGTCCCCACCGGCCATCTGGACTGGGAACCCGCCAACTGGGCCGGGATCCCCTCCGAGCGTTTCAGTGCCAGGGGGCACCTCTGCCACCTGCTGGACATCGAGGTGCTGGGCTATCAGGTGCGGTTTCGTCGCACCCTGGCGGAGAGCCTGCCGGAGCTCGCCTCCCTCGATGGCTATCAGCTGGCGCTGGACCATGATTACCCCCGGCAGGATACCGCCACGCAGCTCGACCGCTTTCGTACCGCCCGCCTGCAGACCGTCGAATGGCTGAAGACGGTGCCGTCCGACGCCTGGCAGCGCCGCGCCCGCTATGGCGGCAATGGGGAGGTGACCCTGGACGGGCTGGTGCGCCTGCTCGTCAGCCATGACCACCAGCACCTCGCCGGCATGCAGTGGCTGCTGATGCGCCTGAACGCCGATCTGGGCCTCGCACTCCCCCTCGAGTGAGGTGTCGTCCCACAGTGTCGCATCATGCAAAAAGGCCCCGAGGGGCCTTTTTCATTGTTGCGGTGATGGGATCAGCTCCCCAACCGGCTCACCTGACCCGAGCCCGCGATCTCGCTGGTCAGCGCTGGGCTGCCCCAGTAGTTGACCGCACCGGCACCGGCGATCTCTACCTTGAGCCGCGACTGGGCCCGCACCTCGACCTCGCCACTGCCGGCGATGCTCACCTCGACCTCCTCGCTGGCGAGCCCGGCCCCCTTGACGCCACCGGCGCCGGCGATGTTCAGCGCCATCACCCGGGCGGAGCCCTGCCCCAGATCCAGGTTGCCCAGCCCGGCGATGTTGCCCTCCAACCGATCCAGCATCAGCCCGCTGGCGACGATGTCCCCCGTGCCCGCCAGAGAGAGCACCAGATCATCCCCCTTGAAGTCGCGCAAGGCGCCGTTGCCAACCCCCGCCAGTGCCAACTCGTGCAGCGTCGGCAGGGTGATGGTGATCTCCAGCGGCCGGGTGGGGTCGAGCCGGTAGCCATCCTTGACCTCGATCTCCAGCTTCTCCCCCTGCTCGGTGAGCACCAGATAGGGCAGCAGGTTGGCCTCCCCCTTGACCCTGAGGGTGTGGCTCTCTCCCGCCACCAGGTACAGGTTGGCGGGCACGCCCGCCAGCACCCGGGTCACCTCATGCCCCAGGGGATGCTGCTGCTCCACCACGGCCCCCTCCCCGCGCACCTTGACGTCATCCTGCCAGCTACATCCGGTCAGTCCCAGGGCCAGCACCACTCCCAGCATCCATTTCATCCCGCTACTCCTCGTTTCCTCTTTGCCGCACGGCGCGGCAGGTGAGTGGCAATCAGCAAACCCTGTGCCATATGGTTAACATCATGATTTATCTATCCATTTCAATATTTCGAGGCTCGAATGGCACACAACAAAGAGTCATTCAGACCACAATCTGGTCAATCTGACCACACCCGAAGGGGGGCGTTGACCCATTTTTTTGGTTGCCGCCCCGGTTCGTTGAGCCAATAGTGATACCTGGTGCGTATAGAGCACTCCATCGCTGCTTCACCCGCCAGAATCAACAAGGAGTCAGAGCGTGACCCAAGCCAGCCACTCATTCGTTCATCCGGGCCTGCCTGCCCCCACCCGCACCCCGCTGCTGACCGGCGACGATCCCGACCACAAGCGCCGCGAGCTCCTCGCCTACTTCTGCCAGACCTTCGATCTCTACGACTCGCTGTTCGACTGCCTGGCCGACGAGCGGGCCTGGTTCAACAAGGCGATCCCCCTGCGCCACCCGCTCATCTTCTACTACGGCCATACCGCCGCCTTCTTCGTCAACAAGCTGCTGGCGGCCCGTCTCATCGAGAGTCGGCTCGACCCCCGCATCGAGGCCCTGGTCGCCATCGGGGTGGACGAGATGAGCTGGGACGATCTGGACGAAACCCACTACGACTGGCCCACTGTGGCCGAGCTGCGTGACTACCGCGGCCGGGTGCGCGCCCTGGTGTGTGATTTCATCGAGCGGATGCCGATCGAGCTGCCCATCCATTGGCAGAGCCCGGCCTGGGTCATCCTGATGGGCATAGAGCACGAGCGCATCCACCTCGAGACCTCCAGCGTGCTGATCCGCCAGCTGCCCCTGGCCTGGGTGCGCAGCCAGCCCCAGTGGCCGGTCTGCCCCGAGGCGCGCCACGATCTCGCCGCCGTCCCCGTCAACACCCTGCTGCCGGTGGCCGGCGGCCAGGTGCGCCTCGGCAAGCAGGACGCCACCTACGGCTGGGACAACGAATACGGCGAGCGCCACATCGAGCTGGCCCCCTTCCAGGCCAGCCGCATGCTGGTGAGCAACGCCGAATACCTGGCCTTCGTGCAGGCGGGCGGCTACGAGACCCGTGACTGGTGGGATGACGAAGGCTGGGGCTGGCGCCAGTATGCCAAGGCCCGCATGCCCACCTTCTGGGTCGGCGACCCCCTCGAACCCGAACAATTGCATCTGCGGCTGATGACCGAGCAGGTCCCCATGCCCTGGGACTGGCCGGTGGAGGTGAACCAGCTGGAGGCCGCCGCCTTCTGCCGCTGGAAGGCGGATCAGACCGGCCTGCCCGTCCAGCTACCGAGCGAGGGGGAGTGGATGCTGCTACGGGAACAACTGGCCGGCGATCAGCCGGACTGGATGGAGGCCCCCGGCAACATCAACCTGGCCCGCTTCGCCTCCTCCTGCCCGGTGGATGCCTGCCCCCAGGGCAGCTTCTTCGATCTGGTGGGCAACGTCTGGCAGTGGACCAGCACCGCCATCGACGGCTTCGAGGGGTTCAAGGTGCACCCCCTCTACGACGACTTCTCCACCCCCACCTTCGACGGCAAGCACACCCTCATCAAGGGCGGGAGCTGGATCAGCACCGGCAACGAGGCGCTCAAATCCTCCCGCTACGCCTTCCGTCGCCACTTCTTCCAGCACGCGGGCTTCCGCTACCTGGTCTCACGCCATCAGGAGCCCGTCATCGTGAACCCTTATGAAACCGACACCCTGGTCGCCCAGTATCTCGACTTCCAGTACGGTCCGAGCCACTTCGGGGTCGCCAACTACGCCGAGGCTCTGGCCGGTCTTGCCAGCGAGCTCTGCGGCCGCCATGAGCGGGCGCTCGACATCGGCTGCGCCACCGGCCGGGCCAGCTTCGAACTGGCTCGCCGCTTCGCCCACGTGGACGGGGTGGACTACTCGGCCCGCTTCATCGACGTGGCCCTGACCCTGGCAAGACAGGACAGCTTCCGCTATGCGGTGCCGGTGGAAGGGGATCTGGTGGAATATTGCGAGGCGCGCCTCTCCCGCCACGAGCTCGGTCGCGAGCAGAGCGAGCGGGTCCACTTCAGCCAGGGGGATGCCTGCAACCTCAAGCCCAAGTACGGCGACTACGACCTGGTGCTCGCCTCCAACCTCATCGACCGGCTGCGGGAGCCCGCCCGCTTCCTGCGGGACATTGCTCCGCGCCTTCGCAGCGGCGGCCTGCTGGTGCTCACCAGCCCCTACACCTGGCTGACCGACTACACCCCCAAGGCCAACTGGCTCGGCGGCATCCGGGAAAACGGCGAGGCCCTCGGCACCTATCAGGCGCTGCAACGGCTGCTGGCGGAGGAGTTCGAGGAGCACATGCCCCCGAGGGACGTCCCCTTCGTCATCCGCGAGACCGCCCGCAAGTACCAGCACACGGTGGCCCAGCTCACCGTCTGGCGCAAACGCTGACGACGCGGCAAACGAAAGAGGGAGGCCCATGGCCTCCCTCTTCTTTATCCGGACCGCTTACCCCTCCTGTACCTGGGGCACCGCCTCCTGCTCGCGGTAGCGGCGGGCCAGCACGGCGCACACCATCAGCTGGATCTGGTGGAAGATCATCAGGGGCAGCACCATGACCCCGACGCTGGCGGCGGGGAACATGACGTTGGCCATGGGCACCCCGTTGGCCAGGCTCTTTTTGGAGCCGCAGAAGACGATGGTGATCTCGTCCGCCCTGTTGAAACCGAGGCGGCGACTGATCCAGATGTTCCACCCCAGCACCAGTGCCAGCAGCACGCAACTCAGCAGCACGATGCTGGCGAGATCGTACCAGCCGACCTGGTGCCAGATCCCCTGCACCACCGCCTCGCTGAAGGCCACGTAGACCACCAGCAGGATGGAGCTTTGATCCAGCTTGCCAATGAGCGGCCGGTGGCTGTCAACCCAGCGACCGATGAGGGGGCGCGACAGGTGGCCCACCACGAACGGCAACATCAGCTGCACCATGATGGCCTGAATGGAGTGCCAGGTATCGACCCCCTCCCCCTGCACATTGATCATCAGCCCTACCAACACCGGCGAGAGGAAGATGCCGAGGATGCTGGAGGCCGAGGCGCTGCACACCGCCGCCGACACATTGCCCCCCGCCATGGAGGTGAAGGCGATGGCCGACTGCACGGTGGCGGGCAGGGCGCACAGATACAAGAAACCGAGATAGATGGCCGGGCTCAGCCACTGGGGCACCAGGGGCGTGAGCAGCAGCCCCAGCAGCGGGAAGAGCAGGAAGGTGCTCGCCATCACCACCAGGTGCAGCCGCCAGTGGCCGAGGCCCGCCAGCAGGTTCTGGCGCGACAGCTTGGCACCATGCATGAAGAACAAGAGCGCCACCGCCAGCTTGGTCAACAGACCGAACCAGACGGCCACCTGCCCCTCGCAGGGGAAGAAGGAGGCCAGCGCGACCACCACAATCAGCACAGAGGTAAAAGGATCCAGACGCACGGGGAGTCTCCAGAGAAAGCGCGTCCCGCACGGGATGGGGACGACAGGGCACGGGGAAGGCGTCATCAGACGGCGACCCCGGATACGAAGGGACAAGCTTACCCCGAACACCCTATGGTGCAAAGTTGAGCGGCAGCCTCATTTGTTTCATTTTGTTAAACGATAACGCACATTCTCACAGCAAAACTAAACGAGTTTGCCCCTCCGGTCCCGGATCCGGCCAACAAAAAACGGGCGACCAAGGCCGCCCGTCTCCTGTTTGCCACATGCCGATCAGCGCTGGCTGGCCAGGGTGCCGCTGCCCGCTTTTTTCTCGTTGCCACCTGACTTGCGGGCTTGGCGCTTCTCGAAGCGGGAGATCCACCAGTAGGCCAGCGCCGAGAAGACTGCGGTCATAAAGACGTTGATGAAGAAGGCGCGCACCAGATCCACCCCGGCCGGGAAGGCGGAGGCACTCATGCTCACCACGAAGATGGCGATCAGCACAGACACCACGCCCATCCCGAAGGTGCGCGACCCCATGCGGAACTCGCGGGGGGTGTCGTCATGTTTCCAGCGGAACACGAAGTAGGCCACCATGATGAAGATCGGCGGCAACATGGCGGTACCGGCGGTGAGGTTGATGGCGGTGTTCATCATCTGCTGTACCGACTCGGAGCCGAAGCCGTTCACCACCAGCATCGCGAACACGAAGACAAACTGCCACCAGGCGGCGCGCACCGGCACCCCGTGCTCGTTGAGCTGGGTGGTCTTCTCGCCGTAAACCCCCTGGGGGATCTCGGAGAAGTGGATCTTCACCGGCGCCGAGGTCCACATCATCATGGAGCCGAACATGGCGATGAACAGCACCACGCCGACAAAGCGGCCCACCAGCGCCTCGGAGAGACCGAAGTACTGCGCCATGCCGGTGAAGATCTCCACCATGCCGCCGGCATAGGTGAGGCTCTCGCGCGGTACGAACACGTTCACCAACAGGGAACCGACCGCATACATGGCACCGATGACGATACCCGCACTGATGATCACCTTGATGAAGGACTTCTGGCCGCCCTTCACGTCATTGAGGTAGGCCGCCGCTGTCTCGGCACCGCCCGCCGCCTGGAAGATCCAGCACATGATGCCGAGCGTCGCCCAGTTGACGGTGGGAGTCATCGCCTCCAGCGTGATGGGCTGGGCCGGCACATGATCCCCACTCAGGACCATCAGGGCCCCCAGCACATAGATGGCGAACAGGGCAAATACACCGTAGGCCACGATCTCCGCAATCTTGCCGAGCCAGCTCGCCCCCTTGGTGGAGATGTGGGTCGCCGCCGCGAACAGCACGATGGAGATGATCGAGGTGACCATGGGCGAGAAGCTGTACTCATAGCCCAGCATGGCGTAGGAGGCGTAGGCGATGACGTTGGGCAGCAGGGAGACGAACCAGAACAGGTTCACGAACCAGTAGAGAAACGAGCCCAGATAGGCCATCCGGGTGCCGAGCGGCTTCTTGAGCCAGTCGTACATCCCCGACTCGGAGTTTTTGTTGGCCGAGACGAACTCGGCGATGATGAAGACGAACGGGATGAAGTAGACGATGGTCGCCAGCAGGAAGATGGGGGCTGAGCTGAGCCCCAGCTCGATGTTGTTGTTGACGATGTTGCGCACGTTGAACACGGCGGCAAAGGTCATCGACAACAGGGCAAACTTGCCTATGGTGCCGCGTACGGATTCAGACATGGTGTCCTCCAGTGGACTCGCGCTCCCTGCGGGTAACGCTGTGACTCTGTGATGTGTTCGGCAAGGGTCAGTCGGCCCCGCCCGCTACTCTCTTGTTGTGATCGGGCCGCGTGGGCGGCCTCGTTGGTGAACCGGTGCAATCTCACCGCACCAGCTCGCAATACCATTCAGACGATCGGAGTGCCCGGCGCCATCGGCACCCGCGGTTGCAACAGCACGCTCTGGCTCTCGTCCGGGGTCTCGGCGCACAGCAACATGCACTCGGATCGCTCGCCGCGCATTCGGGTAGGCTTGAGGTTGGTCAGCACCACCACCTCGCTGCCCATCAGCTCCTCTTCGCTGTAGTAAGGCACCAGACTGGTGACGGTCTGCAGCGGCCGCTCGCCACCCACGTCGATCTGGACGATATAGAGTTTGTCGGCCCCGGGGTGACGCACCACCTCCAGCACCTTGCCCACCTTCATCTCGACCCGCTTGAATTCGGCAAACTCGATCGTCTCGCTCATGCACTTTTCCTTCTCTGATTCAACGGTTTGCGGGTGGCCAACGGCCACCCGGTTTGATGGGGGTCATGACGGCTGGATGACGACCTGCGCCGCTGGCTCGGCCTCTTTCGCGCGCGCCTCGGCGCTGAGGGAGGCCTCGTATCGGTTGTATTTCCACCAGGCGAAGCCGAGGAAAATCACGATCCCGCCGACGTTGTAGAAGACGATGGTCATGATGTCGGCGCCGGTCGGGAAGGTGGAGGCGAGGAAGCCCACCGAGAAGAGGACGATCAGCACCGACACCACGGCGATGCCGGTGGTGCGCGAACCCATCTTGAACTCCCGCGGCAGGTGGTCGAGCTTCAGCCGCAGATTGAGGTAGGCCAGCATGATGAACAGCGGCGGCAGCATGGAGGCGGCGGCGGTCATGTTGATGACGGTGTTCATCAGATCCTGCGCTGTGTTGGAGCCCAGGGTCGGGATCACCATCAACGGCAGCACGATGAGGTACTGGATCCAGGCTGCCCGGGCGGGTACGCCGTTCTCGTTCAGCTCGACGGTTTTCTTGCCGAAGATGCCGGCCGGGATCTCGGAGAAGAAGATCTTCACCGGGGTCGCCGTCCACATCAGCAGGGAGCCGAACATGGCGGTGAAGGAGACCAGCCCGACGAAGCGGTTCATCAGGATCTCCGGCAGGCCGAAGTAGGCCGCCAGCCCTTCAAACACCTGCACCGAGCCGCCGGTATATTTCAGGGTACCGCTCGGCACGAACACGTTGATCAACAGCGAGGCGATGGAGTAGAGCACGCCGATAAAGATCCCGGCGACGATGATCACCTTCACGAAGGATTTGGATCCCCCTTTCACGTCATTGACGTAGACCGCCACCGACTCGGCGCCACCGGCTGCCATAAAGATCCAGGTAGTGATGCCAAGAAACGCCCAGCTGAAATCGGGAACCATGGCCTCTACCGTGATGGGGTCGGCCGGTTGCACGCCACCCACCAGTGCCGCACCTGCCAGCAGGATGTAGGAGAGGGTCAGCAGCAGCATCAGGGACGAGGTCACCGAAGTGATGGGGCCGAGCATCTTGGCGCCGTTGGTGGAGACATAGGTCGCCAGGGCGAACAGGATCATGCTTAAGCAAGTGGTGGTCAGCGGGGTGAGGATGTATTCGTAGCCCAGGAAAGCATAGGAGGCGTAGGCGATGACCCTCGGCAACAAGGAGGTGAAGAAGAACAGGTTCACGAACCAGTAGGTGTAGGCGGAAATGAAGGCCCAGCGCCCGCCGAGGGAGCTTTTCACCCAGGCATAAACCCCCGCTTCGGAATTTTTATTGAGGGAGACGAACTCCGCGATGATGAGGCAGAACGGAATAAAGTAAAAAATGGTGGCCAGAAAGAACATGGGGGCCGAGGCCAGGCCGATTTCGATGTTGTTGTTGATGACGTTGTTGAAGCTGAATACCGCCGCGAAGGTGAGCGACAGCAGACCGAACTTGCCTATCGTATTCCGTTTGGAATCAGACATGGTGCATCTCCAGACCTGTAGTTATCCACGAAAGGGCGGGGCATGGGTTGTAGGGTGGCCCCGCGCCTTCCGGTATGTGTCAGTAAAAAAACAGCGGCTTGTTATTTGTTTTTGAAGTAGCCGCCTTCGACGGTGACCTTGATGATCACCTTGCGCACCGACGCGTCGCCTGCGAAGCGATAGGCCTCATCGTTCTCGAAGATCACCACCTGGCCGTTGCCCACCTTCTGGCGCTCACGCACCTCGCCGGCCAGCCACTCGCGGTCTGTGGTGTCGTCGTAAGCCTGTTCGACCCGCAGATCCGACTTGGGGGCCCACTCCACCGTCTCTTCCCCTTCCAGGTAGTAGTGAACGTCGAAGTAGCGGCGCTGCCCCTCGAACAGTGAGGTGGCCGGGCTGGCCCCCTCCTGCAAGCGGTAGGTGAGGGAGTCACCGATGGAGTGGCAGATGCCGGGCTTGAGGTTTGGCAGGTTGTTGATGGCCTCCACGCAGCGGCCCCACTTCTTGCCCTCTCGGTAGATGTTTTTGAACAGGGTCAGGTTGTCCAGGGTGATCATGCGAGGTTCCTCCCGCCGTTGATGGTGAGATCGAGCCCGGCCAGCGCAGCCGGATTGAGGTTGCCGCGAGCGATGGGCAGCAGGGTCAGGCCGAAGCTGAACGGCTCGAAGCGCACCCGCCAGGAGTCCAGCACCTCGGAGCCCCAGGAGTTGGAGCCGAGCCCCAGTACCTTGTGATCCAGATTGAGGGTGAGATAACCACTCGGCTCCAGCTCGTTGATGTGTTGCGCCGCGTGGATATGCTCCCAGCTGTAGGGCCAGACGCTCAGGTTGATGGGGGCATCGGGCCGCACGTAGAGGCCGGCGCCGTGGCGGTTGGTCAGGGTCGCCCAGCGCACCTGCTGGCGGTTGCCGTTGTCCTGCGGGAAGGGGTAGTGCTCCCACATCTCGCTGACTGTGCTCTGGAAGCTGTCGATCCAGTTGCTCTGGCGACTGTCCTGATAGTTCTCGCCCGGCCCCATGCCGTAGTAGTGCACCCGGTCGAGATCCTGACGAATGCCCAGCTCGAAGCCGATCTTGGGAATGATGTCGTCATAGCCGCCATAGGGCTGACCGGACAGTGCCACATGCAGCTGACCATTCGGGCTCAGGGTGTAGACGTAGCGGCAACGCATGCCGAAGTCGAACACCGGCGGCGCGATCAGACTCTCGACCGTCACCTCGACCGCCTCGCCCAGCTGACGCCAGCTTAAGGTGCGGAAGTGCTCCTGCATGATCTGCAGGTGGTTGGGGTGCCACAGGCTCTCGTACTCCTGCTTGTGGTTGTCGATCATCGGCTTGAAGAAGGTGAGGCGCGGCGAACGCTCGATGAGCTCGATACCATCCTGCTGCCAGCTCACCAGCTTGCCGTCGAGGCGCGAGAAGCGCAGGGCAAAGCCGCTACCGCTCAAGGTCAGCGCGAGGCGCTCATCAGCGATATCCAACGGAGTAGCGTTGGGATTGGCAAAGGGCTGCAGCTGGCGAGTCGACTCTTTCAGCCGGAACTGGTACTGGCCCAGCTCGTGCTCCGCCGCGCTGTAACGGGTGGCAGTGGCCTTGATGACCCGCAGCTGGACGAAGGTTTCCCGCCCATCGAGGGATGGCAGCTCGAGTTGTAGCGCAGTGGTGGCACCGGGGGCCACCCCTTCCAACCGGATTTGCTGGCTGGCCAGCAGCTCGCCTTCGGCCTTCACCTCGACCAGCAGACGGATGTCGTCGAGAGTGGAGAACCAGTAGCGGTTTTCCAGCTCAAGCCGGCCGCTCGCCAGATCCAGGGCGCGAATCTTGACCGGACAGATCACCTGCTTGTATTCGCGCAGGCCCGGCCCCGGGGTCTGATCCGGATAGATGAGGCCATCCATGCAGAAGTTGTAGTTGTTGGGGTAGTCGCCGTAGTCGCCGCCGTACTTGTAGACCGGGCGGCCATGCTCGTCCTGATCCAGAATGCCGTGATCGCACCACTCCCAGATGTAGTGACCCTGAATGTGGGGATGGCGGTCAAACACCTGCTGGTATTCGCTCAGGCCACCCGGGCCGTTGCCCATGGCGTGGGCGTATTCGCAGAGGATGCGTGGCTTCGCCATCGGGAACTCGCCGAAGCAGTTCATCTGGGAGACGCGGGAATACATGGTGCTGACCACATCCACCACCTCGGCATCGCGATCCTCTTCGTAGTGCACCAGCCGGGTCGGGTCGATCCCCTTGCAGCGCTGGTACATGGCTCTGATGTTGCAACCGTAGCCGGACTCGTTGCCGAGCGACCAGATGATGATGGAGGGGTGGTTCTTCTGGGCGTGCACGTGGCGCTCGATGCGATCCACGAACACCGGCTCCCAGAAGGAGTCGTCGGTGATGCGGCTGAGATCGCCGACGTTGGCAAAGCCGTGGGTCTCCACGTCGGTCTCCGCCATCACGAACAGACCGTACTGGTCGCACAGCTCGTAGAAACGCGGGTCGTTCGGGTAGTGGGCGGTGCGCACCGAGTTGAGGTTGTGCTGCTTCATCAACACGATATCGCGCTCAACACGGTCCATGCCGACCGCACGGCTCTTGAGGTGGTCGTTGTCGTGACGGTTCACCCCGTGCAGCTTGAGGTAGTGGCCGTTGACGTAGAAGAGACCATCTTTGACCTTGATTTCACGCACCCCGACCCGCTGCGGGATCACTTCCAGCAGCTCGCCCTGACCGTTGTAGAGGGAGAGTTGCAGCTGGTAGAGGTAAGGATCTTCGGCGCTCCACAGATGGGGGTTGGCCAGATCCAGCGTGAAGCGGCAATCACACTTGCCGTCGATGGCGAGATGGTCGAGCGAGCCGCTGGCGATCTCGCTGCCCTGATCCAGCAGGGACCAGACCAGACGGAGATCACGGGCTGCTGCCCCCAGGTTCTCCAGCTGGATATCGCAGCTCAGGGTCGCGCTCCGGTTGTCGTCGGCCAGCGCGGTCTGGATGAAGAAGTCCTGCACATGGGCGGCCGGTTTGCCCACCAGATAGACGTCGCGGAAGATCCCCGCCATCCACCACATGTCCTGATCTTCGATATAGGTGGAGTCCGCCCACTGCATCACCCGTACCGACAGCAGGTTCTCGCCAATGTTGGCGTAGGCACTGATATCGAACTCGGCGGTGAGACGGCTCCCCTTGCTGAAGCCGACATAGTGGCCGTTCACATAGACCTCGAAGTAGGTCTCCACCCCGTCAAACTTGATGATCACCTGCTCGCCATCCCAGGCCGGGCCCAGCGTGAAGCTGCGCTGATAGGCGCTGGTGGGGTTGTTGGTCGGCACGAAGGGCACGTCTATGGGGAAGGGAAAACCTTCGTCGGTGTACTGGAGCTGACCATGTCCTTCCATCTGCCACATGTTGGGCACGGTGATCTGGCCCCACTCGCTCATGGGGCTGTGATAGAAGGCCTCCGGCACCTGCAGGGGGTGGTCGAAGTAGTGGAACTGCCATTGGCCGCTCAGCCCCAGAAAACGGCGGCTCAGCTCGCGCTGCATGGTGGCCGCCAGCACGTGGTCGGCATAAGAGAAGAAGTAGGCGCGCGGAGCCAGCCTGTTTTCACCAACGAATTGGACGTTTTCCCAGTTATTCACATGTCCTCCCGGAACAAGGCAACGTTAACTGGGTAAACTCTAGATAAACATTTACTAAATATCAGTTTTTAATAGGTAAAGTTTTAACCTAATCACAGTGAGCGGATGGTTTTGTGAGCGAGATCAGAAGCGGAAGATAAAAGGGAATAGGGCGGATGGGTGTGGCACGGATGTTGATGATAGCTGGCTGAATGGCAGTAAAATCAACTATAAAACATTGTGATGTGACGTCATTGGATGATATTGCAAAGCAGTTTGCTTGGGAGAGGAGTCGCACCACCATAAGATGGTGCAACTAAAATGCAGGTTGTTTTACTAAAATCAGCGCGTGGTGCCACGCAGGGTCAACTTGCTCGGTACCAGCACCCGCAGCGGGATATCCCGCTCGTCACGCAGCCGTTCAACCAGCAGGTTGACCCCCTGGGAGCCCATCAACTCGGAGTGGATCCGCACCGTGGAGAGCGGCGGGAAGGTGAACTTGGCGGTCGGGATATCGTTGACGCTGATAAGCTCGATCTGCTGGGGAATCGCCAGTCCCTTCTCGTGGATGGCACGCAGCACGCCGATGGCGATGGAGTCGGAGGCGACAAACAGTGCCCTGGGCCAGTCGCCGGCCAGCATCTCCTTCGCCAGCTTGTAGCCGGAAGCGCTGGAGAAGTCTCCGCGATAGAGGTCGCTCTCCTGCACCACGCCAAGCCGCTGGCCATAATCGCGAAAGGCGAGTTCCCGCAGATCCGGGCCATCATCCTGGCCACCGATATAGCCGATGCGCTGATGGCCCTCGGCGATGAAGAAGTCCACTACCTGCTGGCTGATGAGTGCCAAATCAACGTCAATCGAGTCAAAATCCCCCTGAGAGCGGCAATCCACGAACACCAGCTGTGCAGACAGGCCGCGTAGCACGGCCAGCCGTTCTTCCGGCAGATGGCCGATGACCAGGATGCCATCGACGGCAGAGAGCTCACGCCCCTCGGCACCGTTGTAGCAGTGGGCCAGCTCGATGTTGAGGCGGGTGCACTGGGTCTCGATGCCGTAGCGGATGGCGAGGTAATAGGGATCGTTGACCT
Source organism: Aeromonas sp. s9 (assembly GCF_040907765.1). Lineage (NCBI taxonomy): Bacteria > Pseudomonadati > Pseudomonadota > Gammaproteobacteria > Aeromonadales > Aeromonadaceae > Aeromonas > Aeromonas sp. s9. Next base: position 615 of record NZ_JBFOCK010000069.1, on the reverse strand, counting down.
CGGTGCTCTGGGGATAGGCGTAGACAGCCAGGAGCTGCAGCTTGCTCTTGTGCACCCCTTTGCGGGCGCTGCTGGTCTTGTACTCCAGCCGCTCGGCAATCTCGAAGATCTTCTGCCTGGTCTCGTCCTTGACGCTCAGGCTGGGATCCTCGTTCAGCACACGGGATACGGTAGCAAGCGATACCCCCGCCTCCTGTGCAATTTCCTTCAACGTAGCCATCAATACCTCGCAGGCAGCATCACGTGTTCATCGGGCAACGGCTAAAGAGTAACGAGCAATCCCTTGATAGCCCAGCATTTTTACTGAAATAGAAGCAGGGGATTGCGGCGGGAGGACAGAAATGCAAAAAGGCCTCCCGCATGGGAGGCCTCTTCTGAATAGGTGCCTGACAGTGTCCTACTCTCGCATGGCGAATGCCACACTACCATCGGCGCTACCGCGTTTCACTTCTGAGTTCGGCATGGGATCAGGTGGTTCCACGGCGCTATTGCCGTCAGGCAAAAGCTTGTACTGCTTGAAAATGGTGCTGATACCCAGAATCGAACTGGGGACCTCATCCTTACCAAGGATGCGCTCTACCGACTGAGCCATATCAGCACACTAACCGGTAAAGA
>NZ_JBFOCK010000068.1:0-94948 GCF_040907765.1 Aeromonas sp. s9 | reverse complement strand
ATAACACGGTAGGGGTACCGTTTTGTTATCCGGTTTGAAGCCGTATGACCACTCCCTTTTGTGGGCAACTGTCAGGTGAATACCATCTCCATACATATTGAGCGAAAAACTTACCCCTGCGGCGGGGTGCTTTCCGCATTGGAGAGTACGGCATCCATCTGCACCAGTGCGCCGGCGGGCAGTTCGCTTACCCCGAATACGGTGCGGGCAGGCAGATAGCCCGGGAAGTATTGGGTGTAGATGGCATCCACGTCCGCCAGATCCGCAATGTTGGCAAGCTGGATATTGACCTTGACGATATCGTCCATCATATGGCCGATGCTCTCCACAATGGTCTTGATATGGCCGAGGCACTGGGCGGTCTGCTCACGGACGCAACCGGTCAGCACTTTGCCGGTGGTCATGTCGAGCGGCAACTGGCCGGCGATATGGTTGTAGTGGGAGAAGGCGACGCTCTGGGTATGCAGCGGGCTTCTCGGTGCCTTGTCGGTATTGCGGGCACGGATCACCAGGTTGTGCCTGTCTTCCACCAACTGGGGCGGGGTGCCGTCACCGTGGGAGATGACCGCATCCATCTGCACCCGGGCACCCAGCGGCAGGGCAGAGGCCGCGATCACGCTGCGGGCCGGCAGATAGGCGACGGCACGGGCAATGGCCGAATCGGGGAAGAAGGTGGTGTAGACCTCGTTGACGGCGTCCAGATCGGCGAGGTGGGTCAGATAGACAGTCACCTTGACGATGTCGTCAAAGGGCACGTCGATGCTCTCCAGCACGGTTTTGATATTGCGCAGGCACTGGGCCGCCTGCTCGCGAATGCCACCGTCAACCAGGGCGCCGGAGGCGGGGTCGAGGGGCAGCTGGGCACCGATATTGTTGTAATGGGAGAAGGCGACGCTCTGGCTGGAGAGCGGATCCTGCGGGGCGTGGTCGCTGTTTCGGGAGATCTTGAGCAGCGGGCAGGGGGCCTGGGGGAAGGTGCCTTCCCCGTTGGAGAGCAGGGCGTCCATCTGCACCCTGGCGCCGAGCGGCAGACTGGCGACGGCGAGCACTGTGCGGGTCGGCAGCGAGTGGGGGAAGAATTCCCGATAGACGGCGTTGACGGCATCGAGGTCGGCTATGTCCGCGAGGAACAGGGTCACCTTCACCATGTCCTCCATGCCGTGGCCAACGCTCTGGACGATGGCCTGGATATTGGTGAGACACTGTCTGGCCTGCGCCTGGATATCCCCTGCGACCAGCGCGCCCGTTTTCGGATCGACCGGGAGCTGGGCGGCAATATTGTTGTAGTGGGAGAAGGCCACGCTCTGGGTATAGGGCCCCAGATCCTGAGGCGCATTGGGGGTATTTCTGGCTGACTTGATGATGGTACCACTCATGGCGATACTCCTTTTTCGTTTTTGATGTAGGGTCCGGGCCGCATTGTTCTTCCCTGGCCGAATACGGCACGCTGATGACTCGTGATATTGCGGCAACAGTTGCCCGTTCCCGCCGCAGGGCGACGGAGAAAAGGAGAACGATCATCACAGTGTCGAGCCCTGTTTCGATGCAGACAGCGCGTGCAACAGACAAGGGAGAGAAATTGGCCTGGTGATTCAGACGGGAGAATTCTAGGGGGCGGTTATCCCGGGATGCAAACCGGGATCCTGTTTCTATGAGGTGGCTCAACAGAGTGAAATATATTCATTTTGCGATTCAATTCATGACGGGCATGGCAAATAAAGGTGATGATTATCCCGCTTTACCATGAAAGTGGAACCAGATAGCGCCATATTGTCGCGCAACAGGGTTACAGCCTGTGAATCCTCTGTTAATACTTTTGGCGACATTGCAGCTTATTCTCCCGGTTTTGCATAGCTATCTATTTATCGCTCTCTCGACGCACTGTTCAGCGCCACCAAAATATGCTGCGGTGAGCACACTGAAATAACATTCACCCTCTTTGCATGGCCACAGGTCATGACATAAATACGGGAGAAAGAGAGGACGCTTTTTAGCCCCTGCGGCGGAGGCTGACATGGGCGGGTCGCCACACCGCCTATGCCATATCTTTTCAGCGGCGCGAACACAGCCCGCCAGCAGGGCTCATAAGCAAGGGGAGGGGGGCCTTCCCCTTGCCTGCCTCGACTTGCCGCCCCCCGATGCATATCACTCCTGTCATGACCCTCCCTGTGAGGGGGCCCCGGAGTCCGCCCTGCTTTGCCGCCCTGGCGTATCCCGCACTCCTTGCGATGCAGCCGGCTCATCTTCCCCGCACCATCCTTATTTGTGTTCTTTGTCATCAACTGCCGTTATTGCGACTTGGGTCGGGGTTTGGGTGGATTATTAACTGTATGATTAATAATGAAATCAGGGACCCTGCCGACGAGCAGCACGGATCGGCACTCATCTGCCCGGGAGTGGCACATGCGATCGCATCGCGATCCCCGTCATCTGACTTCGGAGGTTTTATGCTTGGATTCATTCTGGGTGACATGTACAGCCGCACCAGCGGGTTTCGGCCACCCCCCCGCCTAGGCAAGCACTTCCCCCTCGCCCCCGACTATCAACTGCGCGGTCGCACCGGTGCCGCCATCCTGACCATGGAGACCCTGCTCGATACCCCCTATCCCCAGAAGAAGTTCAGGGCCCTGATCTATGGCGCCTTTATCGAGCGCCAGCGTCGCCTCTTTGCCGAGCAGGTGGTCATCGGCCGGATGGAGGAGGGCCAGGACCTGGCGATCGCCATTGACCTCGCCTTTATCAGCACGGCAGTGCCCATCGGTCTGCTCGCTATCTCGGAGGAGATCGCGCTGCTGACCACCCCCCGTCCCACCCAGACCCATCCCCATCAGGCGGCTTTGAGCCAGGCGCTCGACTGCACCGCCATGCTGATGTTCTATGCCAAGGTCATTCGCCAGCGCAATGCGGTGCTTGAGCACATCGGCCACCAGTTCGGCTACAGGCCGCAGGCCGGGCTGGTGGCCAGGGTGGGCCACGGCGGGGAAGATGACTATGCCGCCTTCATGGTCAATGTGATGACCTGCATCGCCCATTCGGGCTCCTTCAAGGAGGCGCTGGAGAATGGCGTCAGGATGGGCATGCACGAGCCCGCCTTTTTCTGTATCGTCGGCGCCCTGGCCTCGACCCTGTGGGGAGTGCCCAAACCCTGGGCCCATGAGATCTCTCGATTCATCCAGCGCCAGCACCCCCACTATCTCCAGATCCTGCTGCGGGGCGAAGCCAGGGTGGGCCGCAGACAGATCAACCTGGAGCCTCCCAAACCGCCGCTCTGTGCACCGGTCAAGCGCCAGGTAAACCGCTTCCTGAAGTGGGCCTTCTAGGGCCATGGGAGTGCTCTCGAGGTGCGGGCCCATGGCGCTATCCCATCGGCCCGCCCCTCCTGAGGGTCATCACGGGGCTGTTATCTCACTGACCCCTGCTCCCCGGCTACCTTGCCCAAGAGGGGATGGCCAGAAAAGCCAACGGCTGCACAGGGGACAAGGGGCGGGTAGAAGGTGATCCACCTCGCCTTTTGATGTGAACGTCTTTTGATGTTTGGTGCCATACGATACCATGCAGCGTGTGTTCCTGTTGGGGGAGGCGCCGCCCATCGTCCCCGTGGCTGGCCGCTTGTCCTGTCATGCCCTCGGGATGCACAACCCGGGGCCGCCACGGCAACCCTTATCGCCATAGCCAACAGGACGGAGTATCAGGATGGCCATTGCCATTGAACAGTCGGACAACACACTGAGGGTCAACAAGGATCGCTACGATCTGGGCCGCATCGTCGGCGTGCAGGTAAAAGCTCTCGGCTGGATGGATAGGCTCAAGAAGACCTTGTTGCTGGGAGTGGTCACCTCCAGTGTGCTCTTTTACTTCACCCCTTCCTACGAGCAGGCGGGCAACTGGCTCATCGTGCTCTTCCTGCCCCTGGTGGGTTTTCTGTCTGGCGCCCTGATGGGGCTGCTCTCCTGCGCGAAATATGAGTTTTGCATCGAATTTTCCCACGCCGACGAGACGGGCGTGCAGTGGATCACCGCCGCCAGGAGTCGGCATGTCGCCGATTATGAGACCTTCAAGGCGCAGGCGGCCAGGTTGAAAGAGCGGCTCGGGTAGGGAGCACAGAGTGACGGGTCTGCGCCATCTGGCGCCAGGCATAACAACAAGCCCGATCAGGTGCACCTGTTCGGGCTTGTTCCATTAGGGGGGAGGGCGCTCGGGGAGCGGCTCAGGCGGGATAGAGGGCGCCCAGCACCGCCGGGCGGCTCGCGCCGGTCACCGCAGGCAGGTTGCCCGGCTTTCGCTGGATAAAGCGTTGTGCCAGCCAGGCAAAGGCGGCCCCTTCCACCCAGTCCGGTGCAAGGCCGAGCTGGGCGGTGCTGGTCAGATGCCAGTCGGGCAGCAGGGCTGCCAGCTCCGCCAGCAGCGGGGCGTTGTGGGCGCCGCCGCCGCAGACAAACAGCTCGGGCCGGGTTGACGCATCACGGTGGGTGGGCAACTGGCGGGCGATGCTGTGGCAGGTGAGGGATTGCAGGGTACGCTGCACATCAGCGGGGGCGTATGCGCAGCCGTCCAGCTCGCCGTCGAGCCAGTCGAGGGTGAACATCTCACGCCCCGTGCTCTTGGGGGCGGGGGCAGCGAAGTAGGGGTGAGCCAGCAACTGCTCCAGCAGCGCAGGAATAAGCTTGCCGCTGGCGGCCCACTGGCCACCGTCGTCATAGCTGTCACCGTGTGGATGGTGGCGGCGATACCAGCCGTCGAGCAGGGTGTTGGCGGGGCCGGTATCGAAGCCATATACCCCTGAACCCGCCCCCCCGTCGGTCTGGCCGGGCAGCACCGAGATATTGGCAATGCCGCCGAGGTTCAGCACCACTCTAAGGGCGCCAGGGCGGGCAAAGAGCGCCTGATGGAAGGCTGGCACCAGGGGCGCCCCCTGACCGCCGAGGGCCATGTCCATGGTGCGAAAATCGGCCACCACGTCGATGCCGGTCAGGGCCGCCAGCAGGGCCGCGTTGCCGATCTGCAGGGTAAAGCCGAGCTGGGGGCGGTGGCGTATGGTCTGGCCGTGACTGCCGATGGCGCGAATCTCCTTGGGAGTCAGCGCCGCCTTGGCGAGCAGGGCCTGGGTGGCGGCGGCAAATTCGCGGGCCACCAGGTTGTCGGCGACCCCCATGCGGTCGATTTCGTTCTCCCCCGGGGTGCAGAGGGCGTGCAGCTCGTGGGCGGTCTCCGCTGGCCAGGGATGGCACAGCGCCGCCTCTACTCGAAGCGCTTCCCTATCCATCGTCACCAGCACGGCGTCGATACCGTCCATGCTGGTACCGGACATCAAGCCTATATAGCGTTCCGTCATGACAACCCCCTTTCAATGATGCAGAGGAACCGTCCGATGCCGTGTTCCGCCTTGGTCCCCGGCATCAATCGGATATATGGCCCGCTCATGACATCACCTCTTCAGTGATGCAGAGGAACGGTCTGATACCGTGTTCCACCTTGGTCGACAGCGGTCAGCTGTCGTCGCCGTTGCCCTTGTTTCTGGCCAGTTGCAGCTCGGGGCTGTCCAGCTTGGCCAGCTGGGGCATGGCCTGAGCCTTGAAGCTGGCCAGCGCCCGCCCGCTGAGAGACTCCGCCTGGGGCAGGTTGAGGGTGCGCGGGTTCTTGTGCACGCCGCCCACCACGAACTCATAGTGCAGGTGCGGGCCTGTGACCCGGCCGGTGCCGCCGAGCAGGCCGATGGTCTGCCCCTGCTTCACCCGCTGCCCCTTGTTGACGGTGCGCTTGGAGAGGTGCAGGTACTTGGTCACGTAGTTGCCGGCGTGCTTGATGAAGACGTAGTTGCCGTTGAACTGGTTATAGCCGGCGGCCACCACGCTGCCGCCGCCCGCCGCCATGATGGGGGTGCCCACCGGCGCTACGTAGTCGATGCCGTTGTGGGGGCGCACCTTGCCGGTGACCGGGTGAAGGCGGCGCGGATTGAAGTTGGAGCTGATGTACTTGAAGTTGACCGGCGCGCGCAGGAAGCTCTTGCGCATCGCCTTGCCGTCCGGGGTGTAGTAGTTGCCATCCGTGTTCAGCACGGCACGGTAGATGGCCCCCTGGTTGACGAACTCGGCGGCCAGGATGTCGCCGGAGGCAACCCGCTCGTCATCCTGGTATTTGTCCTGGTAGACCACCCGGAAGCTGTCCCCCGGTTGCAGGTCCTGGGCAAAGTCGATGTCCCAGCCGAAGATGGCGGCGAGATCCATGATCTGGTCTTCCGTCATGCCCGCTTCGACGGCGGCGCCCCAGAAGCTGGAGCGGATCTCCCCCTGGGCCACCTGTTCGCGGGTGTCGAGCTCGATCTTCACCGGCCTGGCCACGAAGCCGTCATCCCGGCGGTTCACTTTGAGCGCCTGCTCCAGGCTGTGGGGGTAATAGAGGCTGTGCAGCTCGCCGCCCTTGGTGAGCTTGAAGGTGAGCTCCTGACCGGGTTTGAGCAGGCGCAGGGTATCCGTGCCCTCGAGCTGGTCGATGAGGTGCAGATCCGTGGTGCTGAGGCCCAGGCGCTGGAAGATGACCCCCATGTTGTCGCCGCTGCGCACCTTCACCTGTCTGGTGACATAGCGCGGTTTGGGCGGGGTGACGGGCTCGGCCCGTGCCAGCTGGGCCTCCTCGTCGACCTGCTGTTCGACGGCCAGTTCGTTGTCGTTGTCATCGACCCGGGTGGCGACTGCCTGTTCGCTCGGCCAGGCCGCCAGCATCATCACCATGATGCTCAGGATAAGCACCATCTTGCGGTGCCAGTGAGGGAGAGAGTTGAAGGCGTGCCAAAGGACCATGAGAAGCAGACAAAGTTGAACCCGGAAGAAGGTCGGAGTTTACCGCCTTTCCAATTGGCCCGCCATTCCAGTAATATGTCTGGCCCTGTGGAATCGTGATTGGAGAGTCAAAAAATGTCCCAGCTCGAGGTGGCGCTAGCCGAGATCAAGCGCGGAGCGGAAGAAATTCTAGTTGAAGAAGAACTGATCGCCAAGTTGAAGGAAGGGCGCCCCCTGCGCATCAAGCTGGGGATGGACCCGACCGCGCCGGACATCCACCTGGGTCATACCGTGATCCTCAACAAGCTGAAGACCTTCCAGGATCTGGGCCATGAAGTGATCCTGCTGATCGGTGACTTCACCGCCATGGTGGGTGACCCCTCCGGCAAGAACGCCACCCGTCCGCCGCTCTCCGAAGAGGCCATCAAGCACAACGCCCTCACCTATGCCGAGCAGGCGTTCAAGATCCTCGACCCGGCCAAGACCCGCATCGAGTACAACTCCACCTGGCTGAGTGAGCTGGGCGCGACCGGCATGATCAAGCTGGCGGCCAAGCAGACCGTGGCCCGCATGATGGAGCGCGACGACTTCAAGAAGCGCTACAGCAACGGCCAGTCCATCGCCATTCACGAATTCCTCTATCCGCTGCTGCAAGGCTATGACTCGGTCGCGCTCAAGGCGGACGTCGAGCTCGGCGGTACCGATCAGAAGTTCAACCTGCTGATGGGTCGCGAGCTGCAAAAAGATGCGGGCATGGCGACCCAGTGCGTGTTGATGATGCCGCTGCTGGTCGGCCTGGACGGCGTCAAGAAGATGTCCAAGTCCGCTGCCAACTACATCGGCGTGCACGATGCCCCGGGGGAGATGTTCGGCAAGATCATGTCCATCACCGACGATCTGATGTGGAACTACTACGAGCTGCTCTCCTTCCGTCCGCTCGCCGAGATTGAAGAGTTCAAGGCAGGTATCGCCGCCGGCACCCTTAACCCACGCGACGTGAAGATCTGGCTGGCCAAAGAGATCATCGCCCGTTATCACGACGAAGCGGCGGCCGAAGCGGCCCACGAAGATTTCACCCAGCGTTTCTCCAAGAACGCCATTCCGGACGACATGCCGGAAGTCGAGCTGGCACTGGAAGGGGAAGGGCTGGCCATCGCCAACCTGCTCAAAGACGCCGATCTGGTGGCCACCACCTCCGAAGCGCTGCGGATGATCAAGCAGGGCGCGGTGAAGCGCGACGGCGAGAAGCTGGACGATGGCAAGGCCCTCATCGGTGCCGGTACCGCCGTCTACCAGGTCGGCAAGCGCAAGTTTGCCCGGGTGACCGTGAAGTAAGTCGCCACCTGCGGCGCTGCCATAAGAAAGGCCTCCCTTGCGGAGGCCTTTTTGTTGGCTCATGGCTGCAAAGAGGGATCAACCCTCGGTTTTCAGGAAGTTGCGATAGAGCATGTAGAGGTGGGCCGAGCTCCAGCTGAAGTTGCTGGCCCCCTGCATGGCGCCGGTCTCCGGGTTGTAGTTCTCGCGGATGGGGCCGCTGCCCGCCAGCCCCTCGGCATTGCTAAACAGCTTGTTGACGAGTTGTTGGGCATCGCTGCGATAGCCGTAGTTCTCCAGCCCCTTCACCCCGAAGTAGAACTGATCCAGCCAGACCCGGCCGCGCCAGTAGATGTCGGGGTCGTAGGCCGGGTTGGTCAGCGCCGCCGTGCCGAGCGGCACCTTGGTGTTGAACTCCTGGGCATTGAGCATCACCTCGCGCACCCGCGCCGCCTTCTCTTTGTCCGCCACCTCGGCCCAGAGCGGACTCCACCCTTCCGGGCCACGGCCGCGGGCTGTCAACAGCTTGCCGACGCAGCCGTTGGCGTCGGGCAGATCCCCCTGGGCTATCTGGCGGTCGTAATAGAAGCCGGAGGCCTCATCGAACAGGCAGCTGTTGATGTAATCGGCCAGCTGGGTTGCCCCTTCGCGGTAGCGGCTCGCCTCGTCCGGCTTGCCGAGGAGCTCGGCCATGTCGGCCAGGATGCGTTTCTCCTTGGCGAGGAAGGCGTTGAGCTCCACCGACTCCTGATCGATGGAGAAGCCGATGAGGCTGCCATCGTCCTGATGGTTTTCAAAGAAGAAGACGTTCCAGTCCTGGCGCGCCTTGGCCATGTCGCCGCCATAGGTCTTGTCGGCATAGCGCTTGAGCTGCTCCGGTTCGATAAAGCCGAAGCGGGCGGCGTTGTCCATGCCGGACTCCCAGCCGGCACCGTGCTGGGCGCCGATATCCATGTCGGCGTAGCCGCCAACGCTCAATACCTGCTGATAGAGCGCCATGCCGGCGCAGCCATACCAGCCATCTCCCTCATTGGTACAGCTCGACAGATCCAGCCCGATCGGTGCCCCCGTCGGGTACTGCACCTTGAAGGTGATGTTGCCGAACTCGTCGTTGTGCTCGACGTGGCGGGTGGCGCCATATTCGATGATGCCGTTGCGGTTGTTGTCCCGCGCCCGATACCACCAGTCGTGATAGGCCTGGATCTTCGGATACATCTCGGCGATGAAGGCCTTGTCCTGGGTGGCGCTGTAGATCTCCCAGATGGCCCAGGCGGAGAGGGGCGGCTTGGTGTCGCGCTCGTTCCAGTTGCCGCCGTCGCCGCCGCGATCGGCGAGCTTGTTGTAGAAGACGGCGTCGATCACCATGCCGGCATCCTGCGGCCGAACCGGGTCATCGGCCTGGATCTGGTAGTCATACATGGCGCGCACGTTGTTCTTGGCTACCTCGGGGTTGAAGTGGGCCATGGCATAGGCGTGCTTCCAGCTGTCCCAGGCCCAGACCCCGTCGAACCAGCGGGCGGTGTTGGAGGGGGTCACTCCGTCGTGCAGGATGGCGCCGGCCGGTGAGCGCCAGTTGCCGTTGAGGGTCTCCATCGCCTTGACCGCGATGCGCCGCTCCGACTCCGGGATCCCCTGATTGGAGAGGCCGCGCGCCAGGTAATCCTCCCAGCGGCGGATGGAGTCGTCGAAATGGCTGGCGGGGTCGGCCAGCAGCGCCTGGCGGCTTCGCTCGAAGCGGCTCGCGTCAGCACGGCTGTGGACATAGCTCTGCAGGGTGTAGATATCCTGCTGGCCCTTGGCGGCCAGGGTGAGGCTGGCCTCGCTCACGTAGCCGAGGCCCTGCTCGTCGAGGGTGGTGCTACTCGGCAGGGTGCGATCGATGCGGTAGCTGGCGCTGCCGCTTTGCATGATGTTCCAGGTGCTGCGCAGTTTGCTGAACTGGAATGCCACGCCGCGCTCGGTCTGGCTGATGGTGCGGGTCCAGGCGGGGTACTGCTCGGCGACCGTCTTGTTGGCATCCCACTGGTTGAGCAGCTCCCCCTGCCAGTTGAGCTTGAGGGTGAGGGGGGCGTCAGTGTGGTTGATGAGGCGGGTGCGAACCAGCGCAGTGCGGGCATCGCCGTAGCGCAGCTCCAGCTCCAGGGTGAAGGGGTCGAATTCGAAGCGCTGCACCAGCGCCCCCGGGATGGCGTACAGGGCCTGTTTGCTGGCGCTGGTGAGCGGAAAGGCGCGGCCGCTCTCGTCGCTCAGGGTCAGCTTGTCCAATTCCCTTGCGAAGAACAGGCTGTACTCCTCGGCGATGACCATGGGGCCGGTAAAGCCGCCCCACTCGCTGTCGCTGGCGGGCAGCAGGAAGCCGTGCCAGGCACCGAGATCGAGCAGCGGGTTGTATTTGAGGTTGGCGTAGCTGTCAAAGTCACGGAACTGGAGCGGGGTGCCGCTGCGGTCGATCACGTTCTGATACTGGTTCGCCAGGGTGGCGCTGGGGGCGGCCGGGCTGCTGGAGTCATTGCCGTTGCAGGCAGTGAGGCCGAACAGGGCGACGCTCAGGGTGACGGATAGTAAACCTTTACGAAACATCTCTCGCTCCAATGACAGTTTTTGTAGGTTAAGGAAGGTGTTTTTTAGTATTTGTTTTAGTGAAAGCGTTTGCGAGAGCCATTATAGGGCGATTCTGACGGGATTATTGGCGCTGTGTCACAGTGCAGGAGGGGCGAGTGTGAGCCGGATCACCCGGTTACACGAGGTTACATAGCTTTGTGTTTTAGTAATTATTTACTTTTGTGGTGGCAGTCAGCGAGAGAGAGGAGGGGCAGGTACGCAGGTATTGGTGGGGGGTCAGGCCGAACTCCTCCTTGAAGCGCGCGGCAAAGCGGCCGGGGGAGTCGTAGCCACAGGCGAGGGCGGTCTGAAGCGGCGTGAGCCCCTGTTGCAGCAGGGTGAGGGCGTGCCCCAGGCGTACCTGGGTCAGCACCTGGCGAAAGCTGCGCCCCTCGGCGGCCAGTTTGCGGACCAGGGAGGCGCGGCTCATGGCGAAGTGGGTCGCTACCGTCTCCAGCCGGTGATCAAGACCAGGCTCCACGCTGAGGTAACGGGCCAGCCGCTCCCCCAGGGTCATGGTGGTGGCAGGAAAGAGCAGGCCAAGGCCCCCCGCTTCCCTGAGCTCGCCATAAAACCCTTGCAGCAGCTGGGTCTGGGCCGTCTCGCAGAGCTGCCGCTGCGCCATGGTGGTGACGAGATCGAAGCAGAAGGCGAGGGCCGACGTCACCCTGATGGCCGGTGGCTTGAGGAGATCGAGGGTGCTCTCTGCCAGCCACTCGGCCGGTGGCGGGGCCAGCAGGGTGAGCGCCTGGGAGCGAAACGTGCCCTGCTCCGGCTGGTTGACGAAGGTGAGCCGGTGACCCGCCGGGATCAGCAGCCAGCTCTCCTTGTCAAAGGAGAGGCGCTGCTCCCGCCACCACAGCTGCTTGCGGCCCTGCTGCACCCAGATGAGGGTCGGCGCGTAGATGAGCACCCGGCGCAGGGGCTGCTGGCGGATCCCGAAGTAGTGATTCAGTTGCAGCAGGGGCGTGCTCATCGGGCGGGCTCCTAGGGGGTGGTGAAGGTGGCGGTCAGGGTGGCCTTGCCAAGGGCCAGGCTGTTGAGCATGTAGCCTACCATGGCGGGCGGGGTGTTGGCCTTCACCTCCAGCGCCTTGGGCAGGGCCCAGACGGTGAACTGGTAGCGGTGCATGCCGTGACCGGCGGGCGGGCAGGGGCCGCCATAACCCTGGGTACCGTAGTCGGTGCCAAGCTCCAGCCCCTGCTTGATCTTGCCGGAGGCATTGCTCGGCAGCTCGCTCTGGCTGGCCGGCAGGTTCACCACCAGCCAGTGCCACCAGCCGCTGCCGGTGGGGGCGTCCGGGTCATAGGCGGTGATGGCGACGCTCTGGGTGCCGGCGGGCAGGCTCTGCCAGCTCAACTGGGGGGAGCGGTTCTCGCCGCTGCAACCAAAGCCGTTGAAGCTGAAGACCTTGTCCATGGGTTCACCCTCGCGGATGTCGGTACTCTTGAGGGTCATGGCGCCGGCGGGCAGGGCCGCGAGGCAGAGCAGGGGCAGCAGCGGGATAATGGGGGATCTCATGATGGGCACTCCTTTGTGTGAATATGGCATTCACTCTAAGGGGGCTGGCTCAAAACAGAGTGCCCATATGGCTCAAATTATGCCATGGAGGTGGCTTTTGTGAGCTGTTCGGGGCTTTTGAGGGGCATAAAAAAACCGGCATCCTGGGATGCCGGTTTTTGGGAGAGGCGAGGGGCCTTAGCGCAGGATCATCTCGTCACGGCCCGGGCCGACGGAGACCATGGGCACTGGCACGCCCAGCAGGGCTTCGATGCGCAGCACATAGTCCTGGGCAGCCTTGGGCAGCTCGGCGAAGGTGCGGCAGGCGCTGATGTCTTCGCTCCAGCTCTCCATCTTCTCGTAGACGGGGGTGAGGGCGGCGGTCTGCGGCCAGATCGGGTTCTCGGTGTGGGCACCTTCGTAGGCCACGCAGATCTTCAGATCCGGCAGACCGGTCAGGCAGTCCAGCTTGGTCAGGGCCACTTCGGTGGCAGCCTGCAGCTCGACGCCGTTCTTGGTGGCGACGGCATCGAAGTAACCCACGTCACGGGGACGGCCGGTGGTGGCGCCGAACTCGTTGGTGATCTTGCGGAACTCGTCCTGGTTCTCCATGGCGGTCAGCAGGGTGCCGGTACCGACGGAGGAGCTGAAGGCCTTGGCCACGGCGATGACGCGCTCCGGGCGCAGGCCCGGCAGACCGCCACCGATGCCGGCGTAGGCGCCGGAAACGTGGGAGGAGGTGACCCAGGGGTATTCGCCGTAGATGAGATCACGGCCGGCACCCAGCTGGGCTTCGAACAGCAGGGTCTTGCCTTCGGCTTGCAGTGCCTTGAGGGGCATGCTGACGTTGCAGACGGCGTCCAGCCAGGGAGCGGACACTTCCAGCAGCCAGTCGGCCATCTCCTGGGCGGTCTGGGTGAATTCGAACTCCGGATAGAGAGCCTTCATCTGCGGCAGTTTCCAGTCCAGCATGAACTGGATGCGCTCGACCAGCACGTCCGGCTGTTTCAGCCAGCCCACCAGGATCGCCTTTTTCATGACCCGATCACCGTAAGCCGGGGCGATGCCCTGACGGGTGGAGCCGTAGGCGCCGTCACCCAGGCGTTGCTCTTCCAGGGTGTCTTCCAGCGCGTGCAGCGGCAGGCAGAGGGTGGCACGGTCAGAGATGGCGAGCTTGGGAATGACGCCGGAGGCCTTGACCTCTTCCAGCTCGACGGTGAGCTTCTCGGGGCTGATCACCATGCCGGGGCCCAGCACGACCAGGCAATCCGGGTTGAAGACGCCGCTCGGCACCTGGTGCAGCTTGAAGGTGCCCAGATCGTTGACCACGGTGTGGCCGGCGTTGTTGCCGCCCTGGAAACGAATACTGGCGCCAGCCTGGCCTGCCAGATAATCGACGATGCGGCCTTTGCCTTCATCACCCCAGTTAGCACCTACGACTACGATAGACGACATGACTCTTTCTCCTAAGACGTTAGGCGTCCATCCTAGGAGCCCCGTGAGGATTAGAAAAATTAATTATCTTTATAATTCCGATAAGGAAGCCATATAATTCCGGTGCCATTATCGACACCGCGCTCCCTTTTGTGGTGACCGTGCCCTGGCGGCGCTGGCCCTGCCACCGACTCGGGAGAAGAGGAACCCCATGCTGGACATTCACTGGCTGCACACCTTCGTCACCCTGGCCCGGTTGCAGCACTTCGGCCAGACGGCCACCGAACTGCACATGACGCAACCCAATGTGAGCCTGCACCTCAAGAACCTGGAGCAGGCGACCCGGGTCAAGCTGGTGGAGCGCAGCCCGTTTCGCCTGACCCAGGCGGGGGAGCGGCTGCTGCAAAGCGCCGAGCGCGCCATCAACGAGTTGCAGCTCTGCCAGTCCGATCTCAATGCCCTGAGCCAGTTGAGCCAGGGGACGCTCGCCATCGCCGCCAGCGACATCATCTCGCGCCTGCTGCTCATCCAGCCGTTCCAGCGCTTCAAGCAGGCCTTCCCCGGCATCGACCTCACCCTGTTCAACACCACCTCGGATCAGGCGGCGGATCTGGTGCGGGCGGGCAAGGCGGATCTGGGCTTCGTGATGGCACAAAAGCGCAGCGAGCCGCTCTTCTACACCGAGTTGCAGCAGGTGACCTGGTGTGCCCTGGGGCACGGCCTGGCCCGCTGGCAGGCGCGGGCCAGCTCGGGGGAGAGCGATCCTCTGGACGAGCCGACCCTGATCCTGCTGGGGCACGACACCCGGACCCGGGCATTGATCGACCCCTCCCTGCCCCTGCTCGGCCTGCCGAGCTGCCGCATCATGGAGGTGGGGAGCGTGGATGCCCAGCTCGACTGGGCCGAGGCGGGCTTTGGCGTCGCCATCGTGCCGGATTTCTCCCTTCACCCCAGGCTCAAGCTGACCGCCCCGGTGACCCGGCTCACCGATTTTCCCGGTACCAGCCTGGGGTACGTGGTGCGCCAGAACCAGGTGCTGTCCCGGGCCATCAAGCAGCTGCTGCACTGGGTGGAGGAGGAGATCCAGAATCCGGCGCTGCTGCTGGCGCCGTGACAGGCCAGGCGCCCGTTCCCGATAACCAAGAGGCCACCCCTGGGGTGGCCTCTTGGTTGGTGTTCATTGCCCGGCGGGGGCTGTGGTCTCCACCGCGTGGCTGGGCGGGCTGGCCGGCATGGCCTCCGGTGATGGCGCCTCCAGCGGCGTTGCCGACGAGGCGGGCGCCTCAGGCGGGGTCAGGGGATGGCCTGGTGCCAGGGTTGCGCTGCCCGGTGTGGGCGGCTCGGTCAGTGCCGGGGCCTGGTTGGTGGAGGCCGCCCCCGAACTGGTTGAGAGGGTCGCGGCGGCCGGCTGCTCCGGCAAGGTGTCGGACCCCTCCAGTGGCGCGGTGCCTTCCAGGGGGCCTGTCCCATCGGTCGGTGTGGCCGCGCTGCTCGCCGGGGACAAGGTCGGCAAGGCACCCGATGTCGCCCCGGCACCGGATGCCGTGAGGGTGTCCGCCGGGAGGGTGGGCACGGCATCCAGCATGCCGGGATGGAGCAGGGCGATGCTACCCGCCTGCATGCCTTCCCAGGTGAGGGTGGTCAGTGCCGGATGCAGCCGGGTGAACTGCTTGAGCCGCTCGTTCAGCACGTCCCGCAGGGTGTGCACCTCGCTCTCGGGCAGACTGGCCAGCGCCACCAGTTCGGCGGTGACGGCGAAGGTATTGACCCCGCTTGTCTGCCCCGGATAGAGGTTGGCGCCAATGCGGCTGCGATCATAGTAGGGGTGCTGCTTGAGCAGCTTGTCCACCTGTTCCCCCTCGATGGGAATGAGGCGGGCCTGACAGCGGCCGGTGAGATCGCCGATGGCCTGGTTGGGGTGGCCGGCGACCACGAAGGCGGCGTCCAGGGTACCGTTGCAGAGCCCTTCGAGCCGGTTGCCGGGCGTGCTCACGGGGGGCGGTACGAAGCTGGCCGGCTGCCAGCCCATGGCGTCCAGGAGTGCCTGGCTGGTGACCTTGTCTCCCGAGTTGGGCGCGCCAAGGTCGACCCGCTTGCCTTCGATGTCCGCCAGGGTGGTGATGTTGCTGGTGGCGCTGGCAATCAGGGTCAGGGACTCCTTGTGGAGCCGCAGCAGGCTGCGCAGCTGATCGTCCGGGGCCTGGCCCGCGAAGGGGCCGCTGCCGTGCACCGCATGGTAGAGCACATCCGACTGCATCAGGGCGAGCTGTACCTCTCCCTTGGCGAGGGCCGCCAGATTGGCGATGGAGCCCGAGGTACTCTGCACCGTGCAGTGCAGGCCGTGGCGGGCACTCTCCTCGTTGAGCAGGCGGCAGATGGCGCCTCCTGTCGGGTAGTAGACGCCGTTGAGGGCTCCCGTGCCAATGGTGACATAGGCGGGGGAGGCGAAGAGGGAGGGCGCCAGCACGGCCGCAAGCCAGGGCAGGGCGGTACGTGACAGACGCAACAGGGCAGAGAAGGCGAATGGGCGCATAGTGGACCGAAACCGTGGCTGAACATGAGGAGGAGGCGGGCTCATCCGTTGATGAGCCTCATCTTATCCGTATCAGACGGGAAGCTGAACGGATTTTACCGCTTTTGCGCGCATCGGGCGGCCTGGGGCCGCCGCCCGGGACGGTTCGCTAGCGGGTCTGGAGAATGGCTTTCTCCATGCGGGCCAGGGCCTCGGTGAGACGGGCCCGGGTGCAGCCAAAGTTGAGCCGCACGAACTGGCCGTTGCCGAACTGGGCACCGGGAGAGAGACCCACACCCGCCTGTTCGAAGAAGGCGACGGGATCGTCCAGGCCCAGGGCGCTCATGTCGATCCAGGCGAGGTAGGTGGCCTGGTTGCGGGCCAGCTTGACGCCGGGCCAGCGGGCCACGGCCTGCTCGATCAGGGCCAGGTTGCCGGCCAGGTAGTCGAGCTGTTCATTCAGCCACTGCTCGCCCCCCTCATAGGCCGCCTCGGCCGCCACGAACCCCAGCAGATTGACGTCGGCGCTGATGCCGCGCATCGCCTGTTGCAGCTTGAGCCGCAGGCGGGCATTGGGGATCACGGCGAAGGAGCAGCACAGCCCCGCGATGTTGAAGGTCTTGCTCGGCGCCATCATGACGGCGGAGCGTTCGGCCGCCTCCGGGCTCAGGGCACCATAGGGGATGTGGCGGGCATCCTTGTCCAGCAGCAGGTCGCAGTGGATTTCGTCGGAGCAGATCACCAGGTTGTGGCGCTCGGCGATGGCGTCGATGGCCAGCAGCTCTTCCCGGGTGAAGACGGTGCCACCCGGGTTGTGGGGGTTGCACAGCAGCAGCAGATCCGCCGAGGGGGCCTGACGCTCAAGCTCTTCGAGATCCAGCACCCAGCGGCCTTCTTCCTCCACCACGGGGACGGTGAGCAGGGGGCGGTCATTGAAGCCCGGCGCCTGCAGGAAGGGGTAGTAGACCGGCTTGGGGGTGATGATGCCGCGCCCGTGCTGGCTCCAGGCCTTGCAGGCGAGATTGAGGCCCGGCACCACCCCGGGCAGGAAGACGAGCCATTCGGGCTGGATGGTCCAGCCATAGCGGCTGGCCAGACGGGATACGATGAGTTCGATGAGCCGGGGAGAGGGGCGCGAATAGCCGAAGATGCCGTGGGCGACCCGTTTGGTAAGGGCCTCCAGTACGGCGGGGGGAGAGACGAAGTCGGTGTCTGCGACCCACATGGGCAGGACATCCTGACCCTTGTATTTGTCCCATTTCAGGCTCATGGTACCGCTGCGATCTATTTCCCGGTCAAAATCAAACATGTTAAATCCTTGTACTGGCGCTGGATGGGCTTCCAATGTACGGACTTGGACGCCCCCCCGCAACCCTTGAGGTGGCTGTTGATAATGACATAAAATAGCCGCCGCCATACGCCAAGCCCGCCCGCATCTGGCTCCTTTTTTTCTTCCATATCAATGGTATCTCTATGAGTTTGCTGTCTGCTGCCCGCAAGAGGCCGGATCCCGTCTCTCTCTCGTTTCTCGCCGTGACCTTCATGACCGGGGTGGCGGTGGCGCTGCAGGTGCCGACCTTGAGCCTGTTTCTGGCCGAGGAGGTGCAGGTGCGCCCCTTCCTGGTGGGGCTCTTCTACACGGTGAACGCGGTGATCGGCATCCTCATCAGCCAGTGGCTCGGCCACCGCTCCGACAACAAGGGGGATCGCAAGCAGCTGATCCTGCGCTGCTGCTTTGCCGGCATCGTGCTCTCCCTGCTGTTTGCCTGGAACCGGCAGTACTGGTTGCTGGTGAGCCTGGGGGTGCTGCTGGCGAGCCTGACCGCCACCGCCAGCCCGCAGCTGTTCGCCCTGGCGCGGGAATACGCCGACAGCCGCAACAAACAGGCCGACATGTTCAGCTCGGTGCTGCGGGCCCAGTTCTCCCTGGCCTGGGTGATAGGGCCGCCCATCGCCTTCGCGCTCGCCATCGGCTACGGCTTCGAGGTGATGTATCTGGCCTCGGCGCTGGCCTATGTCATCTGCGCCTTCGTGGTGTGGCGCTGGCTTCCCTCCCTGCCGCTGCCGGTGATGGACAGCGAGGTGGAGCGGGTGAGCAGCTGGCGGGATCCGTCGGTGCGGGCGCTCTTCATCGCCTCCACCCTGATGTGGACCTGCAACAGCATGTACCTCATCAACATGCCCCTCTACATCACCCGCGAGCTGGGGCTGGAGGAGAAGCTGGCCGGTTTGCTGATGGGCACGGCGGCGGCCCTGGAGATCCCCTTCATGCTGCTGGCGGGCTACTACACCCGGCGCTTTGGCAAGCGGCCCATGATGCTGCTGGCGGTGCTGGCCGGGGTCGGTTTCTATGGCGGTCTCGTGACCCTGTCGAGCCAGCATGCCCTCATTGCGCTGCAACTGCTCAATGCCATCTTCATCGGCATCGTGGCCGGCATCGGCATGTCCTATTTCCAGGACTTGATGCCGGGGCGCGCCGGGGTGGCGACCACGCTCTTTTCCAACAGCATCCGCACCGGCTCCATCATGGCGGGGGCCATCGCGGGGACGGTGGCGGAGCTCTGGAGCTTCCACGGGGTCTTCATGGTGGCGGCGGCCCTGGCGCTGATGGCGCTGGCCGCCTGCTGGCGGGTCCCCAACGTATAGGGGATGCAAAAGGGAGCCGATGCCTGGATGTGCCGGCACCAGTGCCCCGGTCGTGCGGGGAAGAAGCGGCCTTACCTGGGGTTGTCTCCCTGGTATTCGATGCGCAGGCAGCGCAGCAGCAGCTCGGCCGCCGGCCCCAGCGCCTCCACCGAGGGGGTGAGCAGGTAGGTGTAGAGATAGCGTTCGTTGCCGCCGGTGAGATCGAGCTGCACCAGCGAGCCCTCGGCGAGCTCCTCCTGCACCAGGTGGCGGGGCACCCAGGCGTAACCCATGCCAAGGCGCACCATGTTGAGCACCTCATGATAGTGGGTCGCCTTCCAGCCGGTGTCGTCCGCATCGTTCCAGTCCACCGAGCGGTGGATGGGGGGATGCAGGCTTATCTGGTTGTGGCTGGCCAGCACCTCGGCGGTGATGGGCTCTCCCTGCTCCGCAAGAGGGTGGCCCGCTGCGCACAGAGGAAGCAGACAGACTTCGTCCAGCGGCAGGCCGGTGCGATCTTGGGGCAGGTGCTCGGAGAGCATCAGATCTCCCGCCTGCAGCGCATTGAAGTGGCAGTGGATCCGCTCGTGCAGGTTGATGCGGCAACCGCGGCTGCGGGGATAGAAGTGGGCCAGCGCCCGGTAGAGGCGCTCCCGCGGCTGCACCACGGACACATAGAGGTTGATCTGCGGCTCCCACTGCCGCTCCAGGTTGTTGGCCAGGTTCTCCAGCTCTTCCACCTGCTGGCTGAGCTGGCGCGCCCGCTTGAGGAAGATCTCCCCCGCCGGCGTCAGCACCGCCTTGCGCCCCCGCACCTCCAGCAGGGCCACCCCCAGACTCTGTTGCAGCTTGGCAACCGCATGATTGAGGGAGGATTGGCTCTTGTTCAGCGCCTCGGCAGCCTGGGCATAACCGCCGCAGTCCACCACCGCCTGAAAGATCCGCCATTGCTCAAACGTGCTCTTGGGACGAAACATAGTGCAACCTGTCTGGGGCCGATGGGATTCAACAGGGCGCGCCTTGGCACCCCCTCTTCACTGTAATCCCATCTGGTTGATTTGTTGATTTATTTGGGCTGGGCCACGAAGGTCTTGCCGCTCTGGCCCTGACTGTCACGCCCCATCAGGTAGAGATAGAGGGGCATCAGATCGGCCGGGGTCTTGAGGGTTTGCGGATCTTCCGCCGGGAAGGCGCTGGCCCGCATCCTGGTGCGGGTGCCGCCCGGGTTCAGGGTGTTGACCCGCACCCTGGTGTTCTCCAGCTCGTCCGCCAGCACCTCCATCATGCCTTCGACGGCGAACTTGGAAATGGCATAGGTGCCCCAGTAGGCGCGCCCTTTGCGGCCCACGCTGGAGGAGGTGTAGACGATGGACGCCTCGCCGTGCTCCTTGGCGGTCTGGCGAATGAGGGGCAGCAGCGCCTGGGTCAGCAGGAATTCGGATTTGACGTTGACCTGCATCACCTCGTCCCACTCCTGTTCCTGAATGTGTTCGAACGGCGACAGGGTGCCGAGCAGCCCGGCGTTGAACAGCACGCCATCGAGGCGGCCGAACTGCTGGGCGAAGGTCTCCGCCATGCCGCGGTAGTGGGCGGCAGTAGCCCCTTTCAAGTCCACTGGTACGATGGCGGGCAGGGGGTGACCGGCCGCTTCAATCTGGTCGTAGACCGCCTCCAGCTTGGCACTGGTACGCCCGAGCAGGATCACGGTGGCACCGTGGGCCGCATAGGTGAGGGCCGCTTCGCGGCCGATGCCGTCACCGGCACCCGTCACCAGAATGACCTTGTCCTTGAGCAGATCACGGGGGGCCTGATAGTCGAGCATGTGGACTCCTGTTAACAATGCCTGGCGGCTTGGCGCAACGAATCGAGTGGGCAAGTGTACTGACCCGGCCCGGCAGTTGACCAGTATGAGACGGCAAAAATGTGAATAAAACAGGGCGATAGCGTCGATCCCTCCGTCCTTGGCACGGGAGATGGCAGAGTTTTTGCGCGAGGGGGGCAAACTCCTTACTATGTGAAAAAAACGGACATTGAGCGGAGCATCAAGTGGCATTTTTGACCGAATACGGCCTGTTTCTGGCCAAGACCCTCACCTTCTTGCTGGCCATCGGCGCCGTCATTCTGATGGTGGCGAGCAGCCGCCAGCCCAAATCCCGCAAGGGGGAACTGGTGGTGACCGATCTCTCCGGCGAGCTGGAGCAGGGGCGCCATCAACTGCAGGCAGCCCTGGCGGGCAAGGCCGAGCGCAAGCAGATGGAGAAGACCCGCAAGGCCGAGCACAAGGCCAAAGCCAAGGGGGAGGATGAGCGTAGCCGGCTGTTCGTCATCGACTTCAACGGCAGCATGGATGCCAAGGAAGTGGCCTCCCTGCGGGAAGAGGTGAGTGCCGTGATAGGCGTGGCCCGGCCCGGGGACGAAGTGCTGCTGCGTCTCGAATCCGGCGGCGGCGTGGTGCATGGTTACGGCCTGGCCGCCTCCCAGTTGCAGCGGCTGCGGGACAAGGACATCACGCTGACCGTGGCCATCGACAAGGTGGCGGCGAGCGGTGGCTACATGATGGCCTGCGTCGCGGACAAGATCCTGGCGGCGCCGTTCGCCATCGTCGGCTCCATCGGTGTCATTGCCCAGATGCCGAACTTCAACAAGCTGCTCAAGAAGCACGACATCGAATTCGAGATGCACACCGCAGGCCAGTACAAGCGCACCATCACCATGTTCGGCGAGAACGACGATCAGGGGCGGGAGAAGTTTCGCGAGGAGCTGGGGGCCATCCACGAACAGTTCAAGGCCTTCGTGGCCGAGCACAGACCCGGTCTCGACATCGACAAGGTGACCACCGGCGAGCATTGGCTGGCGAGCCAGGCCAAGCAGCTCGGACTGGTGGATGCGCTTTGCACCAGCGATGACTACCTGCTGGCCCAGGCCAGCCATCACAAGGTGGTCGGCATCCGCTACAGCAAACCCAGGAGCCTGACCCAGAAGCTTGGCAAGCAGGCGGCACTGGGGCTGGAGGCCGGCCTTGGCCGGCTGTGGCAGCAGAGCCCCTGGCGCTGAGAACCTGTTTCGAGCTTACTGCGAGGTCGTGATCAAGGCTCATGTGCTGCTCGGAATTCTCATGTGTATCTACACACTCCGGTTCCTGCGCTGCTCTTCACCTTGCTGACGATCTCTCGCTACAGCTCATGAACAGGTTTTATAGCTCAGTGCAAAGGACTAAAAAGAGAGCCGGGCATTGCCCGGCTCTCTTTTTTTATTGCGTCGGCTCTGCAGGCCGATGGCGCACCTCAGCGCTGGAAGGGGTAGACGGAGCCGAGTTTCAGGATCTGCGTCAGCTCGTCCAGGGCGGTGCGGGTCTCCAGCACCAGGGAGGGGTCCCGCAGATCGTCCAGCGCCAGGCTGTCGCGATAGTGCTTCTCGACCCACTGATCCAGGCGGGCAAACTGGTTGTCGGTGATGAGGCAGGCCGGGTTGACCGCGGCGAGCTCGGTGTCGTTCATGGCAACCCGCAGGCGCAGACAGGCGGGGCCGCCGCCGTTTCTCATGCTCTGCTTCACGTCCATGTAGTGGACGTCCTTGATGGGGGTGCCCAGGGTCACCAGCCTGGCCAGATAGGCGGACACCGCCGGGTTGTCGCGGCATTCGGTGGGGGCGATGATCGCCATCTCGCCGGATGGCAGGGTGAGGATCTGGGTGTTGAACAGGTAGGACTTCACCGCATCCTGCACCGACACCTCTGCAGTCGGCACCTCGATGAAATGCAGTTCCCCGTCGCCGAACTTGGTACGCACCTCGGCCAGCGCAGCCTCGGTATTGAGGAACGCCTGCTGGTGGAAGAAGAGCACGTTCTGGTTGCCCACCGCGATGACGTCGTTGTGGAACACCCCCTGATCGATCACGTCCGGGTTCTGCTGAATGAAGACCGCGCTCTCATCCCCAAGGCCATGCAGGCGGGCGATGGCCTGGCTCGCCTCCAGGGTCTGGCGGGCCGGATAGCGTTTGGGGGCGGGCTGGGAGACGTCGAAGGCGCTGCGGCCATAGACGAACAGCTCGACCCCCGCTTCGCCATAGGCGCGGCACAGCCGGGTGTGGTTGGCGGCGCCTTCGTCACCGAAGTGGTCGTTCTCAGGCAGATGCTGGTGGTGATAGAAGTGGCGATCGTTGTTGAACACGGCCCGCAGGATGCGCCCGGTCACCTCGGGCTCCAGGGAGCGGTGGAACTTGTTGGTCAGGTTGGCGGGGGTGAAGTGAATGCGGCCATCCTGGGTGTCGGCGCTCGGGGAGACGGTGGCGGCGTTGGCGGTCCACATGCTGGAGGCGGAGTAGCAGGCGGCCAGCACGGCGGGGGCCTGTCTGGCGGCCTGGGCCAGGACGCTGGCATCGTTGCCGGTGAAGCCCAGGCGGCGCAGGGTCGCGAGATCCGGTCTCTCCTGTGGCGCCAGCACGCCCTGCACCATGCCGAGGTCGGTCAGCGCCTTCATCTTGCGCAGCCCCTGCTTGGCCGCTTCCTTGGGGTTGGAGGCCTCTTTGGCGTTGCTCTGGGAGGCGACGTTGCCATAGGAGAGGCCGGCATAGTTGTGGGTGGGGCCGACCAGGCCGTCGAAGTTGACCTCGAAGTGCTTCATGATCACATCCTTTCGATTTTTATATGGGGAGCGGTTCCTTCCGCGCACAAAGCTGCGGTGTGCGGCCATTATAAAGAGATTTCATCCTTTGTAACAAGCTGATAACCAGAATGGGTTTTTATGTCACAAGGGTGGCTGGATATGTCATTTCCAATCTAAAAAAGGGGGGGATATAGCATAAAAACAAAAAAGCGGTTGCTTCCCGCGCCCCGGCTTCGCATTAATAAATAAAGAAGCAGGGCGGTTCGGGCTGTCGGGCAAATTGACCCGCAAGATTGCTTTTTCCCGTCAAATCTCTTATACAGCCCCACAAAACCGCACGCCAACCCCGTCGGGTGCAATGAGGATAATAGTTACAGCATGGGCAAATCACTGGTCATCGTGGAGTCTCCGGCCAAGGCCAAGACCATCAACAAATATTTGGGCAAGGACTACGTGGTGAAATCCAGCGTAGGCCACGTGCGCGATCTGCCGACCAGCGGCAGCGCCAGCACCGAGCCCAAAAAACCTGTCATTCGCGGCATCAAGCTCAGCGAATCCGAGAAGGCGGCCAAGGATCGCAACGCCCTGTTCTCAAGGATGGGCATCAACCCGACCGCAGGCTGGCAGGCCAACTACCAGATTTTGCCCGGCAAGGAAAAAGTGGTCAGCGAGTTGCAAAGTCTGGCCGCCAAGGCCGACACCATCTATCTCGCAACCGACTTGGATAGAGAGGGGGAAGCGATCGCCTGGCACCTGCGCGAGATCATCGGTGGCGACGACAGCCGCTACAAGCGCGTGGTGTTCAACGAGATCACCAAGAGCGCCATCCAGGAGGCGTTCGCCCAGCCGTCCGAGTTGAACATTCATCGCGTCAACGCCCAGCAGGCCCGTCGTTTCCTCGACCGGGTGGTGGGTTACATGGTCTCCCCGCTCTTGTGGAAGAAGCTGGCCCGCGGCCTCTCCGCCGGTCGGGTGCAATCCGTCGCGGTGCGCCTCATCGTCGACAAGGAGCGCGAGATCAAGGCGTTCGTGCCGGTGGAGTTCTGGGATCTCAACGTCGACCTGCTCACCGCCGAGAAGAGCGAGCTGCGCATGGAGGTGGTCAGCCGCAACGGTGCCGACTTCAAGCCGGTGACCCAGGCCGAGACCTTCGCCGCCGTGGCGGCCCTGGAAGGGGTCGACTACAAGGTGGTCAACCGGGAAGACAAGCCGACCGGCTCCAAGCCGTCCGCTCCCTTCATCACGTCCACCCTGCAGCAGGCCGCTTCTACCCGTCTGAGCTTCGGGGTCAAGAAGACCATGATGATGGCCCAGCGTCTCTATGAAGCGGGTTACATCACCTATATGCGTACCGACTCCACCAACCTCAGCAAAGAGGCGGTGGACGCGGTGCGGGAATACATCGGCGAGCAGTATGGTGCCGCCTACCTGCCGAGCGAGCCGAACCTCTACGGCGCCAAGGCCAATGCCCAGGAGGCCCACGAGGCGATCCGCCCCTCCAGTGTCCAGGTGACCGCCGAGATGCTGGAAGGGATGGAGCCCGATGCCATGCGGCTCTATGACCTCATCTGGCGCCAGTTTGTCGCCTGCCAGATGACCCCGGCCCAGTACGACTCCTCCACCCTGACCGTCAAGGCAGGGGAGTTCGAGCTCAAGGCGCGCGGTCGCACCCTGCGCTTCGCCGGCTGGACCAAGGCCCTGCCGCCCATGGGCCGCAAGGGTGAAGACAGCCAGCTGCCGGCGGTGACCGTCGGTGAGGTGCTGAAACTGGTCAAGCTGGATCCGCGCCAGCACTTCACCAAGCCGCCCGCCCGCTTCACCGAAGCGGCCCTGGTGCGCGAGCTGGAAAAGCGCGGTATCGGCCGTCCGTCCACTTACGCCTCCATCATCTCCACCATCGTCGACCGTGGGTATGTGCGGGTCGAGAGCCGCCGCTTCTTCGCCGAGAAGATGGGGGAGATCGTCACCGACCGCCTGGTGGAGAACTTCGTCGAGCTGATGAACTACGAGTTCACCGCCAAGATGGAAGACAAGCTCGACGGCATCGCCGAGGGGAGCCTGGAGTGGAAGAAGGTGCTCGACGCCTTCTACGCCGAGTTCACCCAGGAGCTGGAGCAGGCCGACAAGCCCCACGAAGAGGGGGGCATGCGTGCCAACCAGATGGTGCTGACCGACATCGACTGCCCGGATTGTGGCCGCAAGATGGGTATCCGTACCGCCACCACCGGCGTCTTCCTCGGCTGCTCCGGCTATGCCCTGCCGCCCAAGGAGCGCTGCAAGAAGACCATCAACCTGGTCAGTGCGGACGAGTTCGTCTCCGCCACCGACGGGGACGAGGCGGAAACCGATGCTCTGCGTGCAAAGCATCGCTGCGGGATCTGCGGCACCGCCATGGACGCCTACATCATCGACGACAGCCGCAAGCTGCACGTCTGCGGTCGCAACCCGGATTGCGATGGCTACGAGGTGGAGCAGGGGCAGTTCAAGCTCAAGGGCTACGAAGGGCCGAGCATAGAGTGCGATCGCTGCGGCTCCGAGATGCAGCTCAAGAACGGCCGCTTCGGCAAATACATGGGTTGCACCAACGAGAGCTGCAAGAACACCCGCAAGATCCTGAAAAATGGCGACATTGCACCGCCGAAAGAGGATCCGGTACCCCTGCCCGAGCTGAAATGCACCCAGTCCGACGCCCACTTCGTGCTGCGGGACGGCGCTGCCGGTCTCTTCCTGGCCGCCAGCAACTTCCCCAAATCCCGCGAGACCCGTGCGCCCCTGGTGGAGGAGCTCAAGCGCTTCCGTGATCGCCTCTCCCCCAAGCACCAGTACCTGGCGGATGCCCCGGCGTCAGATCCTGACGGAAACGCCTCCGTGGTGCGCTTCAGCCGCAAGACCAAGGAGCAGTACGTGATGACCGAGGTCAACGGCAAGGCGACCGGCTGGACAGCCCATTACGACAACGGAAAATGGCAGGAGAGCCTGCCCAAGGCGAAGAAAGCCTGATGGCGACGCCGCTCACAGCATGATGAAAGAGGCCCCTTGCGAGGGGCTTCTTTGTTGGTGGATGGCGATATACTGGAATGGCTGCATGGATGGCAGCGCAAGACAGGGAGTTGTCATGGAGATACATGAAATACAGCCGGGCATGACCTGCCTGACCCGTGAAGGAACCGCCTATGTGCTGGAGGTGGACAGACAGAGTCTGCTGGTGCTCTTGCAACGGGAGGATGAGACCATCCCGGTACAGGTGCGCAGCGATGACATTCTGGGGCCCATTGCCGGCGACTAGGGAAGAGAACGCGACGGAGGGCGACCACAGAGGCCCTCCCTTTGTTGCAAGAGCCCCCATCCCTTCGGGGCGTGCCAGCCTCGTCAGAAGGGAACCAGAAAGAGCAGCTCGGCCAGGTCGGGCTGCCACTGCCACTCCCGCATCCTGACCCGCCCGCCAATCACGGGCACCCCCTCCTCCTGCAGCAGCCCCGCTTGCTTATCAAAGCCTGCGGATCCTTTTGGCAGCGAAATGGTGCCTGCCGCCCCCAGCACCCGATGCCAGGGCAGCACCTTGTCGGTTTCCCGCAACACCTTGCCCACCAGTCGTGCTCGTCCGGGCAGGCCCGCGAGATCCGCCACCTGGCCGTAGCTCACCACGCGGCCGGGGGGGATCAGGGCCAGGATCGCCTCGATGCGGGCCGTCTTGTCCAGGGGGGGCGCTTTCGTTCTCATGATGATGGCTCGTCAAAAACAGCAGAAGCGCCATTGTGGCGCTTCTGTCATGGGGCTTGCAATCTGTCAGCCGAAGGTCTGGCTCAGTCCCCTGAGCTCGCGGGCCCGCCTGAGCAGCTCCTGGCTGGAGTCGTCCACCGCCTGGATCTTCTGGCTGTTGGCGCGGGAGTATTCGGAGATCTGGTGGATGTTGCGGCTGATCTCCTCCACCACCACCTGCTGCTGCTCCGCGGCGGCGGCGATCTGGGTGGAGAATTCGGTCACCTGATCGATTTCCCCCAGCACCAGGTGCAGGTTGCCTGATCCCTGGCGGGTCATCTCGACACATTCCCGGGTCTGGGCCAGGTTGTCCTGCATCATGCCCTGCCAGCGCTCCAGGGTGTGCTGGATCTGGCTGATGCTGCCCTGGATCTGCTCGGTCGCCTTGTGGGTACGGGTCGACAGGGTGCGCACCTCGTCCGCCACCACCGCAAAGCCGCGCCCCTGCTCGCCGGCACGGGCGGCCTCGATGGCGGCGTTGAGGGCCAGCAGGTTGGTCTGCTCGGCGATGCCCTGGATTTCACCCATCACGCTGCCAATGCGCTCCGACTCGCTGGCGAGCTCCACCGCGGAGTGGAAGGCCTGCTCCGCCTGGCTGGCCAGCCTGGTCATCTGCTGCTGGGTCTGATCCAGCTGTTCCACCGTGCTCTGGCAACTGCTGCGTGCCTCGGTCACCTGGCCGTTAGTGTCCTGAATATTGCGGGCAATCTCGTGTGCGGTGCTGGCCATCTGGGTCATGGCGGCCGCCATCTGCTGGGTCTGGGCATCTTGCTCGTTGATGTCGAGGAAGGCGCGGTGTGAGGAGTCCTGCAGATCGGTTGCCAGGGCCTGAAGCGGATGGGTGGCATCGTCGACCCGCCCCAGCACGGTGCGGATCCGGGCCTGCAGCATCTTCAGGTGAAAATCGGCGATGGCACCCGGTGCATCCCCCGAATAGACCAGCCGGGTCAGGCTGTCATATTGTTGACCGAGCTGCCTGAGATAGCGGGGCAAGGCGATGAGCTCGCGCCAGTAGGCGCCCGCAATGGCGAGGGGGGGAAGCAGCATCAGCAGCGCGGTGAGGGGGCCCTGGGTGAGGGCGGCCCAGACCAGCAGCGCCAACAGCGGCAGGCCGAGCATCAGCGGCCTGAAACGGCGCAGCGAGGGGCGGGCCGGGGTGCCCCGTTGCTCGGCCGAAAGCAGGGCCCGATAGGCCTGGGCGGCAGCCTGCTTGAGCTGGGGGTCGGGCTTGCAGCGCACCGACTGGTAGCCGCTTATCTTGCCGTGCTCGTAGATGGGGGTGACGTAGGCGTCGACCCAGTAATAGCGGCCATCCTTGCAGCGGTTTTTCACCACTCCCCGCCAGGGGTTGCCCTCCTTGAGGCGATCCCAGAGGTCGGCGAAGGCGGCCTTGGGCATGTCGGGGTGGCGAACCAGGTTGTGGTTGTGGCCGACCAGTTCATCGACCTGGTAACCGGCGATGCGGCAGAAGGCGGGGTTGGCGTAGGTAATGACGCCGCGCAGATCCGTGGTGGAAACGAGTTGCACGTCGGCGGGAAATTCCACTTCACTGTCCACGACCTGGGCGTGTTTGCGGGCCATAAGGGTAAGCTCCGATCTGTTTGCTGATTGTTATTGTGGCGGAACCGCAGGGAGGTGCATCCCCTGTCTGGTTTCATCGGGGGCCTTATTTTGCCAACAAAGGCAGATGAAAAGTAGGGGCTAGGTTGGGTTTTTGTTGTCGATGGGTAAAAAAACGGCGACCAAAAGGTCGCCGAAAAGAAAAAGATAACACTACCTCTGTGGCACCCGGTAACGCACTTGCAACTGGTCGAGGATGTGCAGCTGGCCGGGCAGACGGGCGACGAAGTGCTCCCACACCTTGCGGGCGGGAGTGCTCCAGGCCACCTCTGCCGTGGCCAGCATGCGCGGGAACAACATGTAGTCGAGACGATCGCGAGAGGTGATCAGTTCCGACCACAAGGGGCTCAGCACCCCCAGGATGTTATCGTTGGCATGGAAATCGGCCGGGGCAGGATCGCATGTATGCACCTGCGCCAGGTTGAGGGTACCTGCCCAGTAGAGTCCCGGCTCGTGGATGTCCTGACTCCAGGCGAGATCCAGATAGAGGTGCTGGGCAGGCGCCATCACCACGGGGTAACCGGATGCGGCGGCATCCAGGCCGGCCTGGAAGCTGGTCCAGGCGAAGACGGTGGCCTCCCGGCTCACCTTGTCACCGTGCAGTATCTCCTCCCACCCCAGCATCTGCTTGCCCTTGCTGGCCAGGTACTGCTGGC
Organism: Aeromonas sp. s9; assembly: GCF_040907765.1. Lineage (NCBI taxonomy): Bacteria > Pseudomonadati > Pseudomonadota > Gammaproteobacteria > Aeromonadales > Aeromonadaceae > Aeromonas > Aeromonas sp. s9. The sequence continues at coordinate 65,547 of NZ_JBFOCK010000068.1, read as the reverse complement.
AGTGGCGCAGCAGGTGCCCCTGCAGCTCGCGGCAATCCTGATACCCCTGCTCGGCCATCAGCTGCTGGCAGGCGGGACTGTCGGTCCAGACGCCGGTGGGCACTTCGTCCCCCCCCATGTGAACCTGACTCCCGGGGAAGAGATCGCACACCTCGTCCATCACGGCGTCCAGGAATCGATAGGTGCCGGGCAGGGCCGGGTTCAGCACGTTGTCGTCGAAATATTGCACCGAGAGGTAGCGGGAGCGGTCTGCCTCTTCCACCAGCAGCTCGGGCAGCGCCTTGATGGCGGCGTGACAGTGCCCCGGGATGTCAATTTCCGGAATGATGGTGATGCCAAGCCCGGCGGCGTAGGCGACCAGCTCGCGCACCTCGCTCTGGGTGTAGTAACCGCCATAAGGGTCGGGGCCGCCGCTCAGCTGGGGCCCCACCGCCAGTCCATGGCCGCGCCAGGCTCCCACGGCGGTCAGCTGGGGGAAGGCCTTGATCTCCAGGCGCCACCCCTCGTCATCGGTCAGGTGCCAGTGGAAGCGGTTGAACTTGTAGAGGCTCATCTGCTTGAGCAGGCGCTTGAGGGTGGCGATGGAGTGGAAGTGGCGGGCACAGTCGAGGAAGATGCCGCGAAAACCGAAGCGCGGTGCATCCCGCACCGTCAGGCAGGGCAAGCTCTCTCCGTGTTGCAGCGCCCACTGGGCCAGGCTCACCAGCCCGTGGCGCCAGCCCGCCTCGCCGGCGGCCCGGATGACGATCTCCTCAGGGGTGATGGTGAGCTCATACCCCTCGGGGGGAAGTGTCGCCTCGACGAGGTGGATCTCCGCATCGTGATCCTGGGTCAGGGCCAGGCCTGTCAGCTCGTTGAAATGGGCTAGCAGGGAGGCGAGGGGAACGGGGCCGTCGACGTGGGCCCGCTCGGCCAGCCGGAAGTTGCCTTCTGTATAAATCAGGTGGGCGGGTTGGGGCACGAGGCCGTTGACGGCCTCCACCTGTGGCAGATCGGGTCCCGGGGAAGGCGGGTTGGTCAGGCCAAGGTCTTCCCCCTTCAGCACCAGGGGTTGCAGCTGCCCCTTGCTCTCCAGGCTCAGGAAGAAACCCTTGGGCATATCGGAATCATGCTTGAGCGGGGTGTTGCGACAGCAGAAGCGCAACTCGCTCCCCCCCTCATGGGGCACCATTACCTTGTAACTGCCGCTCTGGCGCTCCAGGGAGCCCCCTTCGATCGAGTGGGGATCGATCTGGCGGGCGAGGCAGAAGTGGAGTTTCCAGGGGGCTGCTGGCAGTTGGCTCAGGGTGAAGCGAAACCAGACATCGTCACCGTCACGGTGATCGACCCGGGTGTGGATCAGGGGTGCGGACATGGGAATTCCTCTGATGGGGTGAAGGAAACGGGAGCCTGTCCCGCAGGTGTTGTCGGCCCGGCAAGGCTCAGGGATGCAGACATGGCAGCGCCTCCGTCCTGGCAAACAGGATGGCCCCCTCCAGCGCGTCGCGCTTGGGGGCGACCAGATGGAAGTGGCCCAGACGGGGGGTGAGGCGCGTGCCGATGCCGCCCAGCAGGGCGATCCGGTCTGCCCCGAGCTGGGTCATGCCCTCCAGCAGCATGCCGAGCTGGGCACAGGTCTCATCCAGCAGGGCGGTGGCGAGATCGTCCCCGTCGCTCGCGGCATCGAACACCCAGGGGGCGAAGCGGCCATAGTCGGCCGGGATGGCGCGCGCAGCCCAGCGCACCACCTCGGCCTGATCCCGCTTGAAGTGATCCATCAGGCGCACCGCCAGGGTGCTGGGGGGCAGGATGCCGTCGTGGCAGAGCAGGGATTGCTGGATGGCGCGCAGCCCGAGCCAGGCGCCGCTGCCGAGATCCGAGACGGGGAATCCGCGACCCGAGCAGGTGCGAAGGCGTCCCTCCCGGTAGATGAGCCCCGCCGAGCCGGTGCCCGCGATCAGGATGGCCCCCTCCTGGCCGTCGAAGGCGCCGAGGCAGGCACCAAAGGCATCGGAGGTGAGCTTCACCCGCGCAAACGGGAAGGGCATGGTCAGCATGGCGTGGTAGCAGTCGGCGAGCTCGGCGGAGGCGAGTGCGAGCCCGACTCCCATCCGCTGTTCGCTCTCCCTGGGCAGACCCGCGTCGATGCGGGCCTGATCGATGGCAGCCAGTACATGGCCGTGGGCGAGGGCGATGCCCAGCTCCAGATTGGAGCCGGCGGCGCGCCCCTCGCCGAGCAGCTTGCCTGCGTTGTTGCGAATGCGGGCCCGGGTGTGGGTGCCGCCGCCGTCCACCCCGACCCAGAATTCAATCATGGGGGCCTCCCTGCGCGCTTTGCCAGGTGATGGCCAGGGTAAACCTGGCTGGCGGTATGGAGGATCCAGGGCTCTCCCCGGTGCGAGTGATGTGTGAACCGCTCTCAATCATGGTGGCCTCCTTGTGCGCTCTGCCAAGTGATGGCCAGGGCGAACCAGGCGGCGTGCGGGATCCATTGCTCCCCCCAGCGCCAGTTCTGATCCAGCCGATCCTTGTACGCCTCTGGAATAAAGGCCACGTCATTTTCGTCATCGAAGCCGGCGGTGATGCCGTTGCAGATCCCCCCCTGCGCATTGGGGTAGCCGGCGGTGTATTCCGGGTTGTTGATGCCCTGACCCGCCAGCATGCAGGCGTTGAAGGGGTTTCTCCCCAGGATCCAGTCGAGCTGCTGCTGGCCGAAGGTGCGCAGCAGTGCGCTCTGCCCGGGCAGGTGCTGCGCGGCAGCAAACGCCATGGTGGCGAGCGATGCCAGCCGGGCGTTCTCCCCCTGCCACCAGTAACCCGACTCGTTGTGATGGGGCATGAAAAAGCTCACCCGGGGCGCCTCATCGACCCCTTTCACATACTGGCGGGCGAGGGCGAACGGGTTGCCTGCCCGGGCCGCGAGGGCCAGCTCGGTCGCCAGGGCCTGCTCGGCGACGGTCCGGGCCGCCCACTGGCGCGCCGGATCCGGCTCGATGGCGAGATACTCCAGCAGCGCCAGTACCGGCAGGCCCGCCTCGGCGGCGTGGTAGTAGGGGCGAGAGCCATCGTCGTTGGCGGCCCAATGGTGGACGAGATCGGGATGGGCGCGCTGGCGGGCGCACAGCCGGCCAGCCCGATCCCGCGCCTCGGCGAGCCACTCGGCGCCCAGCGTTCTGGTGAGCTCGACCGCCGCCAGCAGGGCGCAGTAGTCGTCGATGATGTTCTCGACCCCGTCATCCAGGTAGGCGAGGTTGTGCTCGCGCAGGTGCAGGTAGCCGCGTCTGGCCGCGTCGGCGTACTGGCTTGTGTCAAGGTCGCCGCCAATCGGTTCCCGGGCGGCGCGGGCCAGGGCGGCGATGGCCATGCCGCCCCCCTGGCGAAAACCCGCCTGCCAGCGGGCGGACTTGATCCCCTGCTGGGTCGAATAGGCGCACAGCTCCCGCTGCTCGGGATCCTTGCTCCACTTGTCGAACAGGGTCATGTAGAAAAAGCCGCTCTCGTCCTGCATCCGGCAGAGAAAATCCGCCCCGTGCAGCCCCTCGTCATTGAGCCGTTTACACAGGTTCATCCCGTCGATATCGCGACGTGTCGCCAGGAGTTCCCGGCACTTGAGCAGGGACCAGACCACCATGGGGGTCTGCTGGGGATTGAGGTAGTTGGCGTAGGAGAGGTGACTCAGGTACTTGCTCATGTCGCCGCTGGCGTCGAACCAGCCGCCATGTACGTCCCGGCGCTGATCGGTGCCAAAGAGGCGTGCCCTGCGGTCCGCCCGGTCGAAGGTGCCGCTGGCGCGTTGTCCCTTGAAGTAGTGGATGACATCGGAGAGGCAGCGGCGCGCCAGCAGCCCCCGGTCGATGGCAAAGGGGGTGGAGCGCACCAGGCGCTCCTGCGCTTCCGTGGTCACGACGGCCTCCAGCCGGTAGTGGCCGGGCTCGGTGAAGGCGGAGAAATCGGCCCGCCAGTAGTGGCGCCCCTGCCAGCCGGGGACGCATCCCGCCGCCACCAGCGGCGTCTCCAGCAAAAGGTGGTCGTCCTGCTGGCGCAGCAACCTGACGTGGCCGCGGATATCGAGGTCGGCGCCGCACTGCAGCAGGGCGCTCTTCTCCCCGTGACATTCGTAACCCACCTGGTTGATCAAAAGTTCCATCAAGGTCTTACTCCGAAGGCTCGCCCCTGGCGGGCGAGGCTCATTGCGGGGCCTTGCGGCCCCGACGCGAGGCATGGCCGGGCGACGGCGCCCGGCCGCGGGCCTGCTTACCCCTGTTCGTGGAGGTAGCAGCGCACGAAGTGGTTGTCGGCGAGCCGGGTCACCGGGGGCAGGCTCTCCTTGCAGCGGGCCATGGCCTGATGGCAGCGCCCGGCAAAGGGACAGCCACGGGATTCCGGGGTCCAGAGCGGGATCTCCCCCTTGCGGCCTCCCTCCAGCTCGGCGTGGATGCTCTTCTCGGGATCCGGCACCGCCGAGATGAGCAACTGGGTGTAGGGGTGCTGGGGGTGGTGCAGGATCTCGTCCACCTCTCCCCACTCCACCATGTGACCCACGTACATCACCGCCAGATCTTCCGCCACGTAGCGGGCGGTGGCGATGTCGTGGGTGATGTAGAGCATGGAGACGCCGAGCTCGTTCTTCATCTGCTCCATCAGGTTGAGGATGCCGATGCGAATGGAGACGTCGAGCATGGAGGTGGGCTCGTCCGCCAGCACCACTTCCGCCTCCACCGCCAGGTTGCGGGCGATGTTGACCCGCTGGCGCTGGCCGCCGGAGAGCTGGTGCGGGTACTTGGCCGCGGTCGCCTTGGCGGGAGTCAGTCCCACCTTTTCAAGGAGGCCATAGACCATGTCGGGCAGATCCCGCTTGTCGCTCACCTTGCTGTGCAGCAGCAGGGGGCGGGCGATGTGGTGGTAAATGGTGTGGGTCGGATTCAGTGCACCGAACGGATCCTGCCACACCATCTGTACGCTCTGGCGATAGTCCAGCAGGGCGGTGCCCTTGTTGAACTCCTCCAGATCCCGGCCACGGTAGAGGATGCGGCCGTTGGAGAGCTTGTACATCTTGGCGATGATCTTGGCGATGGTGCTCTTGCCGGAGCCGGATTCCCCCACCACTGCCAGGGCGCGGCCCCGGTGCAGGTTGAAGGTGATGTCGGACAGCGCCCGCATCTTGCCGCTCTTGATGGCGTTGGAGTTGACGGCGAAGTCCTTGTAGAGGTGCTGGACCTCGATGATGGGCGCGTCGGTTTGGGCGATTTGCATGACAGACATCCTTAACAGCCAGCGGCCTTGTCCAGATGGATCGGAAGATCCGGTTGTTCCTCTGCTGCCTCATGAAGGTGACAGGCAGCCTGTTGGCCGGGCCGGATCTCGGCCAGCCGGGTGTATTCCTGGCGGCAGCGCTCATGCACCTTGGCGCAGCGTGCCTGGAAGCGGCAGCCCACCGGCACCTCCAGCAGATTGAGTGGGCTGCCAGGGATCCCCTCCAGCACGGTCTTGGGCCCGTGCAGGGGCGGGAAGGAGTTGCCAAGGCCCCGGGTGTAGGGGTGCAGGGGCGCGGTCAGGATCGCTTTGGCCGGCGCCACCTCCACCAGTTCCCCCGCGTACATGATGCCGATGCGATCGCAAAATTCGACCATCAAGGAGAGGTCATGGGTAATGAAGAGGATGGAGAAGTTGAACTTCTCTTTCAGTGCATAGACCTTCTGCAGGATCTCCCGCTGCACCACCACATCGAGCGCCGTGGTGGGTTCGTCCATGATGAGCAGCTCGGGGTTGAGGGCCATGGCGATGGCGATCACCAGCCGCTGGCGCATGCCGCCGGAGAACTGGTGCGGGTAGTCCTTGAGCCGGCTCGGGTGGATGTCGACGATCTCCAGCAGCTCCTGGGCGCGCTTGATCGCCTCATAGCGGGTCATGCCGGGGTTGTGGGCCAAGAGCACGTCGCAGAACTGCTCCTCCATGCGCAGCACGGGGTTGAGCGCATTCATGGCGGACTGGAACACCACGCTCGCCTGGCGCCAGCGGTAGCTGCGCAGTCGTTCGTCGTCGAAGGCGAGGATGTTCTCTCCCTTGAACAGGATCTCGCCGCCGCTGATGTAGGCGGGCGGCTTGTGCAGCCTGGCCACCGAGAAGGCGACCGTGGACTTGCCGCAGCCGGACTCGCCGGCGAGGCCGAACACCTCACCCGGCATGATGTCAAAACTGACCGAATTGACGGCGCGCACGTCGCCGCTCTCGGTGATGTAGTCGACGCAGAGCTGGCGCACCGACAGCAGGGGTTGTTGCGGCTTCATGCTGTCTTCTCCTGAGCAGTGATGGGAGTGGCAAGCTGCTTCCAGCGGCGCAGGCCCTTGTGGGAACGAAGCTGCGGGTTGGCGATTTCGTCGATGGCGAAGTTGAGCATGGCGAGGCCCGCCCCCAGGGTGGCGATGGCGAAGCAGGGGGCCAGGATCTCCCACCAGGCGCCCACCAGGATGGCGCTCGAGGTCTGGGCGTTGTAGAGCATGATGCCCCAGCTGACCACGGTCGGATCGCCGAGGCCCAGGAACTCCAGGGTCGCCTCGGTGACGATGGCGTAGATGATGGACCCGATGAAGCTCACCCCGATGATGGAGATGAGGTTCGGCAGTATCTCCACCAGGATGATGCGCCAGGCCGGTTCACCCAGCACTTCGGCGGCGATGACGAACTCCTTCTCCCGCAGGGCCAGGGTCTGGGCGCGGATGACCCGGGCACCATAGGCCCAGGAGGTCAACCCTATGATGAGGGCGATCACCATGGGGGAGGCCTCTCCGATGAAGCTTGCCAGCACCAGCAACAGGGGGAGGTTCGGGATCACCAGCACCACGTTCATCAGGAAGGTGAGGCACTCGTCCACCACGCCGCCGAAGTAGCCGGCGGTGATGCCCACCGTGATGGCCAGGGCGCACACCAGCAGGCCTGCCCCGAAGCCCACCATCAGGGAGATGCGGGCGCCGTTGGTGAACTGGGCCCAGAGATCGTGGCCCATGCGGTTGGAACCCATCACCAGCTCCACGCTGGGGGGCTGGTGGGGGCGGGCGACCCGCTTGGTGGGTTCGTTGCTGGCGAGCAGCGGGGCGAACAGGGCCATCAGCACGAAGGTGACCACGATGGCGAGGCCGAAGGCGGCCTTCTTGTTGCCCAGCAGGATTTTCAAGATAGTCGGCATACGCATCTTATTTGCCTCCTGTACGCAGACGGGGATCCAGGAAGACGTAGAGCACGTCGGCCAGGAAGTTGAAGCTGAGCATGGTGATGGTCATGATGAGCAGTTGCCCCTGGATGAGGGGGTAGTCACGGGCCAGGATGCCCTGATAGAGGGTCAGTCCCAGGCCGGGGTAGTTGAAGATCACCTCGGTGATGAGGGATCCGCCGATGACGAAACCGAGCGCCATGGAGAGGGCGGTGACGCTCGGCAGCACGGCGTTGCGGGCGCCGTAGTTGAAGATCACCCGGTTGCTGGAGAGCCCCTTGGCCTTGGCCATAGTGATGTAGTCCTCGCCCAGGAGGTTGATCATGTTGTTGCGCATGGTGATGAGAAAGCCCCCTACCTGCACCGCGGCCAGGGTGCCCACCGGCATGATGGCGTGCAGCAGGATGCTCTTGATGTGTTCCCAGCCAAAATCGGCGGGGATCTCGGGGCTGTAGGCGTAGCCGATGGGCAACCAGCCGAGGCTCACGCCGAACAGGAAGAGGGCGAGCAGGGAGACCACCACGGGGGGGATGGCCTGCATCACCAGGGTGAGCGGGGAGAGGATGCTGTCCATGCGTCCGCCCCGGTACCAGGCGGCGAAGATGCCGACGATGGAGCCGATGGAGAAGCTCAGAATGGTGGAGGTGCCCACCAGGAACAGGGTCCAGCCGATGGCGCGGCCGAGGACGTCGGCAACCGGTTGGGGGTAGTAGCGCACCGAGGTGCCGAGATCCCAGGTGAAGACGCTCTTCACATAGGTGAGAAACTGGGTGCCGATGGGGCCGTCCACGAAACCGAAGGTGGCTTTGAGGGCTTCCAGCGCGGCGGGTTCCATCATGGCGCCGGCCCGGGCAAACATGACGGAGACGGGGTCCCCCGGCATGGCTCTGGGTAGCAGGAAGTTGATGGTGGCGGCCACCAGGAAGGCGACCAGATAGAAGGAGAAGCGTCTAAGTATAAATCCCATGGTGATACCTTTTACTGCAAGCCTGCCCCGCGCCGGGCAAAGCTCCCCCAACCCCGGCAGGTGCGGGGGATGGAAGACATGGCGGGGAAGAGGGCCCCCCGCAGGGGGCCGGGGTGATTAGCTGTTTGGCTTGAGTGACAGCACGTGCAGCAGACGCTCCGGAGTGTCCGGGTGAACCTGCGGCTTGGCGACCGGGTTGTCGGCACTGAACCAGCCATTGAAGCGCTTGGTGCTGTATTCGTACCAGGTCGGGTTGTTGAACACCGGGATGATGGTCTGGTTGGCCCCGACACGCTCCTGGATGGCGAACATGATCTCCTTCTGCTTGGCCGCATCGGCGGTCTGGGTGAAGTCGTCGATCAGCTTGTCGAGCTCGGGATCCTTGTAGCGGGGCGCCGCGAAGCGGTTGCCGCGCTCACCCATGTTGCGGGAGTGGAAAGCGGTCTCGAAGTACTTGTGCGGGTTGGCACCGGCAAAGTAACCCTGCAGGGCGACGTCGAAGTCACCGGTGATCAGGGACTCGGTCCAGACGGTGGCTTCCGGGGTGGCGGTCTTGGCGTTCAGGCCCAGGGCCTGCAGGCCTTCGACCCCGATCTGGACGGTGTTGACCCAGTCGGTCCAGCCGTTCGGTACCAGCACCTTGAACTCGATCTTCTTGCAGCTCGGGGTGTCGAGGAACTTGTCGCCGTCACAGTCCTTGTAGCCCGCCTGTTTCAGCAGGGCCTTGGCCCCTTCCAGGTCGAACTTGTTGTACTTGCCGTACTTCTTCTCGACATCCGGGTTGTCCCAGGAGGCGAATGCCTTGCCAAGCCCTGACGGGTACTCGTTGACGGTGGGGTAGCCGTAGCCTGCGATGTCCACCATGGACTGGCGGTCCATGGCCATGGAGAAGGCGCGGCGGAAGTTGATGTCGTTGAAGGCTTCGTGGTTGCCCGGGTTCTTGCTCTGGAAGTTGACGTTGAACGCCACTGTGCCGGAGGCGGGGAACCAGTACTTGTTGTTCTTGGGATCGTTGCCGACGTAGAGGCGCTCGATGTCCGGCACGAAGGAGCCGAACCAGTCCACGTCACCCTTCATCACGGCGGCCAGTACCTGGTCGTTGGTGGCCATCTGCGGCATGCGCAGGCAGTCGATGGAGAGGCTGGCGTTGTCCCAGTAGTGCGGGTTGCGGCACTGGGTGTAGAGCTGGGCTGAGAAGTTGTCCACTTCGGTGAAGGGACCGGTCCCGACCGGCTTGTCGTTGGTGAAGGCCACCGGGTCTTTCACCGACTTCCACTGGTGCTCCGGCACGATGGGCACCAGCACCAGGTCGTTCACCACGTTGGTGTTGATCTCGGCCAGGTCGAATTTGACCTTGTGGTCACCCAGCTTCTCGACACCCTTGATCTGGGTCCAGATGGAGCGCTCGTCCAGCGCCTTGTTGGCCTTGACCAGGTTGAAGGAGAAGAGGATGTCGTCGGCGGTGAAGGCTTCACCATCGGACCACTTGACCCCTTCGCGCAGGTCGAAGGTGACGGATTTCAGATCATCGCTGAAGGCGTAGTGGGTGGCCAGACGATAGACGGGTTTGCCACCCTGCATATCGTTGAAGATCACCAGCGGCTCATAGATGAAGTGACGGGTGGTGTGGAGCAGACCCGCTTGCAGGAAGGGGTTGAAGTTCTTGACCCATGCGGTTTCCTGCTGGGCAACCAGGGTCAGCACCGTCTTGTTGTCGGCGGCCATGGCTGTGCCGGTGGCACCGGCGAGCAAAGTTCCCAGCATGACTGAGGTTGCGATTTTGGATACTTTGGCAAGCATATTTTTTCCTTTCTTATTGGTCTTCCATGGTTTTGGAATGGAGCACCGACATCGCATGCTTGGATACCGGCCCTCGCTGTTGGTCAGGTTTTGCACCCTTGTAGTTGTGTCGTCCAACGCCCTTAGAAAAGCAGAATTAACAGGAAAACAACAACTCTTCATTTCGTCGATATCGTAAAAATTGCACGGCGCACGTCATTATCGTCAAAATGCATTTTAAATCCTTTTAAATTATAAAGTTGCGTTAATTCTCACAAAGTAAAAAGTCTCATTGCCACTCCCTGTTACAACGATAATGTGAGCTGGATCGTGCTCGTTTTTTCCCCGTTGACACGGCTTATTTTTGCGCAGGAAACAAGCGGCTCATGTGGCAGGAGAGAAGTGTGCGCTGGTTCACGGGCGCGTGCGAAAAGAGCAAGGGGAGGGAGACCGGTGATGAGGGGTGGGACAGGGGATGACAGGGGGACATGCAAGAGCCTGACGGGCGGCGGACATTAAAAAAGCCAGTCGGTGAGACCGACTGGCTTTGAGGGGGAGTGGCGTGATTATTCCACCAGACTGGCCCAGAGGTCGTATTCGTCCGCCTCGTCGATGCGGACCTTGACCATGTCGCCGGGCTTGAGGCCGGTCTCGCCGTTCAGGTAGACCAGGCCGTCGATCTCGGGGGCATCGGCGGCGGAGCGGCCGGTGGCACCCTCTTCGTCCACCTCGTCGATCAGCACCAGCATCTCTTTGCCCACTTTACGGGCCAGCTTGCGGATGGAGACCTGCTGTTGCAGTTCCATGAAGCGCTGGAAGCGTTCTTCCTGCACCTCGGCCGGCACCGGATCCGGCAGCTCGTTGGCCTTGGCACCCTCGACCGGGCTGTATTTGAAGCAGCCAACCCTGTCCAGTTCCGCCTTGTCGATGAAGTCCAGCAGCATCTGGAACTCTTCCTCGGTCTCGCCGGGGAAGCCGACGATGAAGGTGGAGCGCAGGGTGATCTCGGGGCAGATCTCGCGCCACTTCTGGATCCGCTCCAGGGTGCGCTCGACGGAGCCGGGGCGCTTCATCAATTTGAGGATGCGCGGGCTGGCGTGCTGCAGCGGGATGTCGAGGTAGGGGAGGATTTTGCCGTCGCGCATCAGGGGGATGACGTCATCCACGTGGGGGTACGGGTAGACGTAGTGCAGGCGCACCCACATGCCGAGCTTGGCCAGCTCTTCGCACAGGGCCACCATGCTGGTCTTGACCGGCATGCCGTCGTAGAAACCGGTGCGGTGCTTGACGTCCACGCCGTAGGCGGAGGTGTCCTGGGAGATCACCAGGATCTCCTTCACGCCAGCCTCTTTCAGGCGCTTGGCCTCGGCCAGTACCTCGCCGATGGGGCGGCTCACCAGATCCCCGCGCATGGAGGGAATGATGCAGAAGGTGCAGCGGTGGTTGCAGCCTTCGGAAATCTTGAGATAGGCGTAGTGGCGCGGGGTCAGCTTGACGCCCTGGGCCGGCACCAGGCTGGTGAAGGGGTTGTGGGTGGGTTTTTCCACGTATTTGTGGACGTGGCCCAGCACCTCTTCATAGGCGTGGGGACCGGTTATTTCGAGCACCTTGGGGTGGATCTCGCGGATCTGGTTCTCTTTGGCGCCGAGGCAACCGGTGACGATCACCTTGCCGTTTTCGGCCAGGGCCTCGCCGATGGCTTCCAGGGACTCCTGTACCGCGCTGTCGATGAAGCCGCAGGTGTTGACCACCACCAGCTCCGCATCGTCATAGCTGGGCACCACGTCGTACCCTTCGGTACGCAGCTGGGTCAGGATGCGTTCGGAATCGACCAGGTTTTTGGGGCAACCCAAGGAGACGAATCCTACTTTGGGGGCCTGTTTTGTGTTGGACATCGCTCAATCACTCTTAGGTGGCTCTTATTCAAGGGCGCGGATTTTACCGGAATGGCTAACCAAAAACTATACAGCCGACACGTCGGAAGCGAACAATCTCTTTGCCCGGGGAAGCGGGGTGGGGCGGCGTGACATGACCACGGGCAGGGAGGGGGCCGTCGCCAGTGCGGGCGGGATCACGATCCCTGTGCGCCGTCACCATTTGGCAGGAGGGGCAAAACGGGTGTCACTATACTCCCAACAGGCCTATCAGAAGGATGTGCGGGATGGAGAGTTCATTTGGTGAGAAAGTGCAGAACGTGCACGCCCCCCTCAGGCAGCGCTTTGACAAGTTGAGCCGGGTAGCGATCGCCATCTACGACCCGCAGACGGACCAGCTCAAGACCTTTGCCCACAGCACGGACGGGGGCTCGCCGCTGTTGCAGTACGAGGTCAGGCTGAGCGAGGTGCCTTCCCTGCGCTACCTGGCCGAGCACCAGCGGCCCAGGGTGCTCGACACCCTGGATTCCCTGCTGGGCTCCCCCTCCGAGCACAGCCGAAAAGTGCTGGCGGCCGGTTACGCGTCGAGCTATACCGAGCCGCTGCTGCTCAACAGTCGCTTGTTCGGCTTTCTGTTTTGCGATGCCAAAGAGCCCGGTTACTTCGATGGCGCTATTTGCGGTGAGCTGGCGGCCTATGCCCAGATCCTGGCGGCCATCATCGCGGTGGAGTTCTTCTCCATCCAGACCCTGAACGGGGCCCTGACCACGGTGCGGGAGTTCAGCCGCTACCGGGACGAGGAGACCGCCAATCACCTGCACCGCATGTCGGCCTATTCGCGGCTCATCGCCCGGGAGGTGGCGGCCCATTACCCCTTGAGTGACGAGGAGGTGGAGTTCATTCACCTCTTCTCCGAGCTGCATGATATCGGCAAGATTGCGGTGCCCGACGCCATCCTGCTCAAGCCGGGCAAGCTCACGGCCGAGGAGTACGGGGTGATGAAGACCCACCCCTTCAAGGGGCGGGAGATGATCGCCCTGATGATCCGCGAGTTCGGCCTGGACGGCATCCATCACACCGACATGCTGAAGAACATCATCGCCTACCACCACGAGCGTTTCGACGGTCAGGGTTACCCGGAAGGACTGGCGGGGGAGGCGATCCCCCTGGAAGCCCGCATCGTTGCGGTGGCGGATGTGTTTGACGCCCTTACCAGCGAGCGTCCCTACAAGCAGGCCTGGCCCCTCGAAACGGCCTTTGAATACCTCAAGACCCATGCCGGCAGCCAGTTCGACCCTGTCTGCGTCGCGGCGGCGCTGCAAAGCCGGGAGGCGTTTTGTGCCATCCATCGGCAATATCGGGATCCCGTGATCACCTGATTGCGCCCCTCTCTCCTCCCCGGTTTCTCCCGGATTCCCCAGGCCCCGTCATCTGATGGCGGGGCCCTGGGGCCCTCTCGTTTCATCGCCTTTTGGTGCATCCGGCGCCGGGGGTTGTTCTGCGGCATTGCGGCGGGGCAGGGCGCCGCAGTGAGCGGGGCGGCCAACGGGAGGATTGTCCGGGGTAAGGTCATAAGAGTGCCTTATAAAGAGAGGCCAGATATTAGCCGTATGACTGACATGAGGCCGCTGGCGGGCACGACATGGCCGGGGCGGCGCCTCTGGCGGCCCGTCCCGTCGCGATGTGGGCTCGGTGGTGACACTTTGATCATTTCAATAATTCTTGTATAGTTGAAATAAAGCATCCAAGGGGGGAGACCCATGAACAAAGAGACGGCCACCAAGGTCTTTGAATCGCTGGCTTCCGGGATCCGGCTCGAGGTGTGGCGGCTGCTGGTCAAGGCCGGGCTGGAGGGGCGGGTCGCGGGGGAGCTGGCCGGCGAGCTCGACATCGCCCCCAATACCCTCTCGTTTCACCTCAAGGGGATGCTCAACGCCGGGTTGCTGTCGGTGGAGCAGGAGGGGCGCTTTCTGCGCTATCGCGCCAACATCCCCCTGATGCTGGGGGTGATCGCCTACCTCACCGAGGAGTGCTGCGCCGGTCATCCCGAGGCGTGCGGCCTGCTGCCCGCCGGGCCCGGCAGCGCTTCCCGCGCCGAGGGGTCGTCGCCCTGCTGCGGCGAGTCGTAACGGGCCAGGGCTGTCTATGCCCATGTGCCGTGTCATTCATCTATTCAACCTGGGGTGCGAGCGTGGATCGCACCGGGAGTCATCATGTCTGCAAGCTGTGAGGCCAAGGCAGCCCCTGCCATCGGCTTTTTTGAACGTTATCTGACCGCCTGGGTCGCCCTCTGCATCCTGGTGGGCATTGGTCTGGGGCAGGGGTTGCCGAGCCTCTTCAAGGCCATCGGCGCCATGGAGGTGGCCAGGGTCAACCTGCCGGTGGGGCTGCTTATCTGGGTGATGATCATCCCCATGCTGCTCAAGATAGATTTTGGCGCCCTGCACCAGGTGAAGGGGCACCTCAAGGGAATCGGGGTCACCCTCTTCATCAACTGGTTGGTCAAGCCCTTCTCCATGGCCTTCCTCGGCTGGCTCTTCATCCGCGTGCTGTTTGCCGACTGGCTGCCGGCGGATCAGCTGGACAGCTACGTGGCGGGTCTCATCCTGCTGGCGGCGGCCCCCTGCACCGCCATGGTGTTTGTCTGGAGTCGCCTCACCAACGGCGATCCCTACTTCACCCTGTCGCAGGTGGCGGTGAACGACCTCATCATGGTGTTTGCCTTTGCCCCGCTGGTGGCGCTGCTGCTCGGGGTCTCCAGCATAGTCGTGCCCTGGGATACCCTGCTCACCTCGGTGGTGCTCTACATCGTCATCCCTGTCATCCTCGCCCAGCTGCTGCGCAAGGCCTTGCTGAGAAAGGGGCAGGCTCATTTTGACGGCGTCATGACCCGCATCCAGCCCTGGTCGGTGGCGGCCCTGCTGCTCACCCTGGTGCTGCTGTTCGCCTTCCAGGGCAACGCCATCATGGAGCAGCCGCTGGTCATCGCCCTCCTGGCGGTGCCCATCCTGATCCAGGTGCTGTTCAACTCCGGGCTCGCCTACTGGCTCAACCGCAAGGTGGGGGAGAAGCACTCGGTGGCCTGCCCTTCCGCCCTGATCGGGGCCTCCAACTTCTTCGAGCTGGCGGTGGCCGCCGCCATCAGTCTGTTCGGCTTTCACTCCGGCGCGGCGCTCGCCACCGTGGTCGGGGTGCTCATCGAGGTGCCGGTCATGCTGCTGGTGGTGCGCATCGTCAACGCCAGCAAACCCTGGTACGAAGCGGGGCTAAGGCGCTAACGGATGGCGGCTAACCCATTTCTATTCACTTGAGTCATGAGAGACAGGCAAATGAGTGCAATCACCCTCTATCACAACCCGGAGTGCGGTACCTCCCGCAACACCCTGGAGCTTATTCGCAACAGCGGTGTGGAGCCCACCATCATTCACTATCTGGAGACGCCCCCCTCCCGCGACGAGCTGGTGGCCCTGATCGCCGCCATGGGCATGCCGGTGCGCGATCTGCTGCGCAAGAACGTGCCCCCCTACGAGGCGCTGGGACTGGCAGAAGATCGCTTCAGCGATGACGAACTGATCGATGCCATGCTGGCCCACCCCATCCTCATCAACCGGCCCATCGTGGTCACCCCCCTCGGCACCCGGCTGTGCCGCCCGTCGGAGGTGGTGCTCGATATCCTGCCCGACCCGCAGCAAGGGGCCTTTGCCAAGGAGGATGGCGAGCAGGTGGTGGACGGCCAGGGCAAACGGCTTCGTTGAGCCCCTGCGCGTCAGCGTCTGACCCGCGCCGGGGGGATGCCCTTAACGGGCAGGCGCCAGATCTGCTACTGTGACCTTCGACTCATCACAGAGGGTGGAAACAATGAAGATTCGATTCCTGGTGATAGCCACGGCACTGGCGCTGGCCTCGACCCCCGGTCTGGCCGACTGGGCAAAGCTGAAGGAGGCCGCCTCCGAACTCGGTACCGCGGTGAGCGATACCAGCAAGGAGGCGTGGAAGGGGATCACCGATTTTTCCAAGGAGACCTGGGAGTCGGTGTCCAGCTGGGGGGCCGAAGCCTACAACAAGGCGGGGGCCTGGACGGCAGAGAGCGCGGCCACCGGCAAGGAGTGGCTGACCGCCGCCGACAAGAAGCTCGACACCATGCTCGAGCCCAAGACCCCGGAGGAGGCGAGAACCGCCCTCGATACCATGGCCGATACCGCCCTGGTGCGGCTGTTCAACGAGCAGCCCTCGGCCAAGTTGCTGTTTGACAAGGCTTATGGCTATGCGGTGTTCGACTCGCGCAAGTTCTCCCTGATGATCCATACCAATCAGGGGGCCGGGGTCGCCGTCAATCGCACCAGTGGCAAGCACACCTACATGAAGATGTTCGGTGCCGGTCTTGCGGCCGGGATCGGCGGCAAGTTCTACCAGCAGGTGATCCTGTTCGAGGACAAGGCGAGGTTCGATGCCTTCGTCAGCAAGGGGTGGGAAGCCACCTCCGAGGTGGGCGCCGTGGCGGGCAAGGAGAGCGCCGAGCTCACCGCCAAATACAATGGCGGCATGGCCATCTACCAGATTGGCGAGAAGGGGCTGTTGCTTGACGCCAACATCTCGGGCTCCAAGTACTGGCTGGATGATGACCTGAACAAGTGATCCCTGCCGATCTGACTCGTTTTTTCTTGGAGGAGATCGAGGTGCACTCTGTTTAATTGTCGGGACTTGCAGTAAAAAGAGGGCCTTGGGCCCTCTTTTTCATGGGCGCCGCACAGAGTCCAGCGACAAGGAGAGCAAGATGACCCATGAGGCCGAACAGGAGCGGATGGCTGCCCACCGCCGGGAGTGGGACAAGCAGAGCATCTATCTGCGCCTGCAGGAGGGGATCCCGGCCGCGTTCTGGGTCTGGGGGGATCTGGTGGCACCGCTCGAACCCTGCCTGACACAGAGTGATCAGGGGGCATCCTTCGGTTGGGGGGAGGCCGACGAGGCCTGCCTGGCGCTTTCCCATGCCATCATCGCCAGGCTGGTGAGCGTGGGGCTGGTGGCCCCCGAGCAGGCGGGGGAGAAGGCCCGCTACCTGCGCGACGAGGTGCTGGCCAAGCTGCCTGCAGGCGAGCACTACGATCTGCACCTGAGTTACCTGCGGCTGCTGCTGGGCGATCCCCCCGGATCTGCGACCTGATCCCCGGATGGCCGGTGCCCGCCGGCCTGATCGCGCCCCGCTTTTATCCCTGATCTCGAGATCTCGCTCTGGTTGGCACCTTTATTGCTTCAAGCCAGTCAGTGTCAATGATTTGTCTGGGAAGGGAAGATGGAAATTAGCGCAAGCAGCCTGATGCAAGAGATGCAGGCCCTCAAGGTGGAAGCCGGTGCCACGCCGTTGACCCAGCCCGGTCGTCCGGTCAGCTCGGATTTCGGCCAGATGCTGCAACAGGCCCTGGACAACGTCAACGAGTTGCAGGGCACCGCCAACGATCTGCGTACCCGCTTCGATCTCGGCGACAAGTCGGTGGATCTCTCCCAGGTGATGATCGCCGGCCAGAAATCCTCCATCGCCTTCGAGGCGACGGTGCAGGTGCGCAACAAGATGGTCGATGCCTACAAGACCATCATGAACATGCCGGTGTAACTCGGGCCCATGGCGACCGAGCATCATGAAGATGTCAGCAACAAGGACATAAACCGTGGCAACTGATCAAAACGGCGATTTGCTGATCAACAACGAGGGGGCGGCCGCCCTCGACGAGCACGAGCAGAAGAGCTCGGCGCTGGGCTTCCTGTCCAACACCGATGTGTTGCGCCAGATCACCCTGATCCTGGGGCTGACCATCTGTCTGGCCATCGCCGTCTTCATCCTCTTGTGGGGCAAGGAGCCGGAGATGCGTCCCCTCGGCACCTTCACCACCCAGGAGCTGGTCTCCACCCTGGATTACCTGGATCAGCAGAAGATCCCCTATCAGGTGGATGGCAAGAGCGTGCTGGTCAGTGCTGAAAACTATGCGGACATCCGGTTGCGCCTGACCCGCGCCGGTCTGGCCAACAACAGCGACGCCAGCAACGACGGCGAAGCCATCCTGCTCAAGGACTCCAGCTTCGGCGTCAGCCAGCGCATGGAGAGCGAGCGCCTGAAACTGAGCCGCGAGCGCCAGTTGGCGAGCGCCATCGAGCAGTTCCAGAACGTCGCCAAGGCCCAGGTGCTGCTGGCTATCCCGAAAGACAACGTGTTCGCCCGCAACGAACGCAAGCCCAGCGCCACCGTGGTCCTGAGCCTCAAGGGCAACGCCCTGGGCCAGGGTGAGGTGGACTCCATCGTCGACATGGTCGCCTCCGCCGTTCACGGTCTGGAGCCGACCCGCGTCACCGTGACCGACCAGAACGGTCGCCTGCTCAACTCCGGCTCCCAGGATCCCCTCTCTGCCCAGACCCGCAAGGAGTTTGCGATGCAGCAGAAGCAGGAGCTCGAATACAAACAAAAAATTGACGCCATCCTGATCCCGGTGCTGGGGGCCGACAACTATACGGCAGAGGTGGATCTCTCCCTCGACTTCTCCCAGCAGGAACAGACCCGCAAGACCTACAACCCGGACCTGCCGGCGGTGCGCTCCGAAATGACCATGGAAGAGAACAGCGCCAGCGGCAGCAACGGCGGGGTACCCGGCGCCCTCTCCAACCAGCCGCCCGCTGCGTCCAACATTCCCGAGCAGGCAGCCGGCGGGGAAGGAACCGCCTCTTCCGGCCGTTCCCGCAAGGAAGCGACCCGCAACTTCGAACTGGACACCACCGTCAGCCACATCCGGCGCCAGCAGGGCGGCATTCGCCGCATGACAGTGTCGGTGGCGGTGGATTACAAGGCCATCCCCGGTGCCGACGGTGCCGTGACCCGGGAAGCCCGCAGCCAGGCCGAACTCGATACCCTGCGCCGTCTGCTGAGCGGCGGTCTGGGCTTTGACGTGACCCGGGGGGATACCCTGGAGGTGGTCGCCATTCCGTTCAACCGCCCGGAACTCGAGACCGTGGCCGACATTCCCCTCTACGAGCAGCCCTGGTTCTGGCGCGCAGTGCGCATCGCCGCCTCCGTGCTGGTCATCATAGTGCTCATCGTCACCGTGGTGCGGCCCATGCTCAAGCGCCTGCTCTACCCGGACGCCAAGCCGGAAGGGGAGCTGGACTTCGACAACCACACCGTGCTGGGTGGCGATGACGAACTGAGCCTGCTGGCCGCCCAGGCCGAGGCCGAACCGGTGTTCGGTCTGCGGGATGGTCAGCTCAAGCTGCCTGACCTGCACCGTGACGAGGATCTGCTCAAGGCCGTGCGCGCCCTGGTAGCGAACGAACCTGACCTGGCCGCCCAGGTCATCAAAGAATGGGTAACCAAAGATGCCTGAAGAGAATAAAAGCCAGGTCACCGGCAACGACATCACCGAAAGCCAGCGTCTGATCCTGGATCAGATGGGGGGCATGGAGATGGCGGCGGTACTGATGCTGAGCCTCAACGAGGAGGACGCGGCCCAGATCTTCCGCCACCTCGAGCCCAAGCAGGTGCAGCGGCTCGGCATGTCCATGGCCTCCATGTCGGATTTCAGCCACGATCGGGTGGCGGCGGTGCATCGTCAATTTATCGACGACATCCAGAAGTACACCAACATCGGCATCGGCAGTGAAGACTTCGTGCGCAAGGCCCTGGTGGCGGCGCTCGGGGAGGACAAGGCCAGCAACCTGGTGGATCAAATCATCCTGGGATCAGGCGCCCGTGGCCTCGACTCCCTCAAGTGGATGGATGCCCGCCAGGTGGCCAGCATCATCCAGAACGAGCACCCGCAGATCCAGACCATCGTCCTCTCCTATCTGGAGCCGGAGCAGTCCGCCGAGATCCTGAGCCAGTTCCCGGAGCAGGTGCGCCTGGATCTGGTGATGCGCATCGCCAACCTCGAAGAGGTGCAACCGGCGGCGCTGCAGGAGCTCAACGACATCATGGAGAAACAGTTCGCCGGTGCGGCCGGTGCCCAGGCGGCCAAGATGGGCGGCCTGAAGGCGGCGGCCAACATCATGAACTACCTGGACACCAACATCGAAGGGCAGCTGATGGACTCCATCCGCGAGTCGGACGAGGAGATGAGCCAGCAGATCCAGGATCTGATGTTCGTGTTCGAAAACCTCATCGACGTGGACGATCGGGGCATCCAGACCCTGTTGCGGGAAGTGCCCGGGGATCTGCTGCAACGGGCCCTCAAGGGGTCGGACGACCAGATGCGGGAAAAAGTATTCAAGAACATGTCCAAGCGGGCCGCCGAGATGCTGGCGGACGACCTCGAGGCCATGGGGCCGATCCGGGTCTCCGAGGTGGAGGCCGCCCAGAAGGAGATCCTCTCCACGGCGCGCCGCCTGGCGGATGCGGGCGAGATCATGCTGGGGGCGGGTGGTGGCGAAGAGTTCCTCTAAGCCATGGGCCATGGAATGTGCGATGATGTCGGCCCCTGTACCCGGCCCTCGATAGGAGTCTCTTCGGCACATGAATGACAAGAACAGCAAACTGCGCGGCTATCTGAGGCCCGAGTCCGACACGGCGCAGATTGAGACCTGGGGCTGGCCAGAGATGGAGACCGAAGCCGAGGTCGAGACCAATGCTCTGGGGCTGGCTCCTGACTGGTATCGTCAGGAGCAGGCCGATGCGGCCCTGCCGGAAGAACAACCCGAAGAACCCGCCCCCAGCATCACCGCCGAAGAGGTGGAGGCGATTCGTCAGGCCGCCTGGGAAGAGGGGATGCGCGATGGGCGCGAGGCCGGTTTTGCCAAGGGGCTGGAAGAGGGCAAGCTCGAAGGCTTGCAGCAGGGCCACCAGGCCGGGCTGGAGCAGGGCAGGGAAGAGGGACTCGCCATGGGGCGGGAGCAGGTGGAGCTGGAGATAGCCCGCTGGCAAGCCCTGGTCTCACGCCTGGCCACTCCCCTTGGCGAGATGGACGAGGCGGTGGAGCAGCAGCTCATCGCCCTGGTGCAACAGCTCGCCCGCGCCCTCATCCGCCATGAGGCGCAAACTTCCCCCACGCTGCTGCTGGAGGCCCTCAAGCAGGGGCTGGCCCTGCTCCCTGCCGCCGAGCAGGGGGTCACCCTGATGCTGCACCCGGAGGATGTGACCCGGGTAGAGGCCGCCTTTGGCGCCGAGGAGTGCGCCAGGCGCCACTGGCGGCTGCAAAGCGAGCCCACCTTCTCCCCCGGCGATCTGCAACTGGCCACCGAGCTTTCCAGCATCGATCTCACCCTCTGTGGGCGCATCGATCAGCTGCTGCGCAATTTCCTGCGTGACAACGCGAGCTGAGCCATGGCCCGGTTCGAACCCGTCGTGCAGCGCCCTGCTGACGGCATCATCAGGCACTCATCGTCGGAGGCGACATGACGGCACCCCTTCTTGATCGGCTTAAAGGCTACCGGGTTCGCGAGCAGGCCCCCATACCGCCGGTGGCGGGCAAGCTCACCCGGGTGGTGGGGTTGACCCTGGAAGCCATCGGCTGCCGCGCCGCCATCGGTTCCCTGTGCCGCATCGATACCCAGGATGGGGCCCTGGAGGCCGAGGTGGTGGGGTTTGCCGGGGATCGCCTGTTCTTGATGCCGAGCGAGCAGCTCAAGGGGGTTATTCCCGGCGCCCGGGTGGTGCCCGTCACCGAAGATCACGGCATTCCGGTGGGCATGAGTCTGCTTGGCCGGGTCATCGACGGCATCGGCCAGCCCCTTGACGGGCTCGGCCCCATCCTCTCGTCCCAGACGGTGCAGTTCGCCCAGCACCGCATCAATCCCCTGGCCCGTCGCCCCATCCATCAACCCATGGACGTGGGGGTACGGGCCATCAATGCCGTGCTCACCGTGGGCCGGGGTCAGCGCATGGGGCTGTTCGCCGGATCCGGTGTCGGCAAATCCGTGCTGCTTGGCATGATGACCCGGGGCTCGGTGGCGGATGTTGTCGTGGTGGGCCTCATCGGCGAGCGGGGCCGGGAGGTGAAGGAGTTCATCGAGGAGATCCTCGGCGCCGAGGGGCGCGAGCGCGCCGTGGTGGTGGCCGCCCCTGCCGATGCCTCGCCGCTGATGCGCCTCAAGGGGTGCGAGACGGCGCTCGCCATCGCCGAGTATTTCCGCGAGCAGGGGCTCAACGTGCTGCTGCTGATGGACTCCCTCACCCGCTACGCCCAGGCACAGCGGGAAATTGCACTGGCGGTGGGGGAGCCGCCGGCCACCAAGGGCTATCCCCCCTCGGTGTTTGCCAAATTGCCGGCGCTGGTGGAGCGGGCCGGCAACGGCAGCGACGGCCAGGGCTCCATCACCGCCTTTTTCACTGTGCTGACGGAGGGGGACGATCTGCAGGATCCCATCGCCGACGCGGCCCGGGCGATCCTCGATGGCCACATCGTGCTGGCGCGGGAGCTGGCGGATGCGGGCCACTATCCGGCCATCGACATCGAAAAATCCATCAGCCGGGTCATGCCCATGGTGACCTCACCGGAGCACATGGAGCTGGCGCGCACCTTCAAGCAGTTCTACTCCCTCTACCAGCAGAACCGGGATCTCATCACCATCGGCGCCTACAGCCAGGGATCGGATCCGCGCATCGACCGGGCCATCATCCAGAAACCCTATCTGGACCAGTTCTTGCAGCAGAAAATGCGCGAGGTCATTCACTACGATGAAGGCCTGCAATCCCTGCAACTGGTGGCCATGCCCCTGATGCGTTGACCGGTGGAGAGCCCTTATGAGTAAAGGATTGACGTTGCTGGCGAGTCGGCTGGAGGAGGCCGAACAGCAGGCCGCCATGGCGCTGGCCAAGGCCCAGCAGGATCTCAAGCTGTTCATGGATCAGCAGAACGCCCTCAACCAGTACCGCCAGATCTACCACCAGCAGTGGACGGAGCGCGGTCTGCAGGGGATCAGCCCCCAGCAGAACAGCCAGTATCACGCCTTCATCAACAAGCTCGAAAACGCGGCGACCCAGCAGTACCAAGGGGTGTTGCAAGTGCGCGAGGCGCTGGCCGAGTGCCGCACCCAGTGGCTCGAAGCCCAGCAGCGGCGCAAGGCGGTCGAGCTGCTGCTGGAGAAGAAGGCGGACAAGGTGCGCCAGAAGGCCCAGCGCCAGGAGCAGAAGATGCTGGATGACTACGCCATCCTGCGTCGTTATCACCAATCTGGCCTGTAATTTGCTTTCTTCCAGTCATGCGAGGCCGATGGGCCAAGCCATGACCGCACGTGCGGCCGTCACCGAATCGTCGTCAGGGATCCCAGCATGATACAGACCCCCTTGATTAGCACTCTCCCCCAGGCGCCTTCTGCCGATGGCAGCGCCACCCTGCTGGCTCCCACCGTCGGGGGCGAAGGGGGCGTGCAGCCGTCAGGCGAGGGCAAGGCCGCCTTCTCGCAAGCCATGGCCATGGCCCAGCTGATGGGCAAGGCGCCAGCCAGCCAGGGAAATCCAGCGCTCCAGGGGCCCGCCGAGGGCGCCCGGGAGGGGCTTGCCCCGGCTGCCAAATCTTTGGCGTCTGACGAGCCCGCCACCGAGTCCGTGTCTTCCTCGAAGGGGGCGGACGACGAGGGCGAGCTGCCTCCCGACGACTTCCTGCAACAGTTGCAAGCCTCCCTGCGCCAGGATGTGAGCCTGGTGGTGCCCCCTACATCGCCCGCCATGGCCGGTGAGGCAGCGGCGCCTGTGGACGGCAACCCCTTGCCGCCTGGCGCCGCTGCGCCTGGGATGGCAGAGGGGGTGGGAATGGCAGAGGACGTGGGGTTGGCAGAGGGCGTGGAGGCGGCAGAGGGGAGCGCCTCCCTGCCGCAGATGACGCCAGAGCGTCAGCATGAAGGGAACAAAACGAAAGCCATCCCCGGTGCGGCCCAAGGCGCCAGCGCCGTGCCAAGCGGTCAGGGGGCTCTGCCGCTGGGGGCCGAAGATCCCCCCTTGGCCGATGACACTGCCGTGGCCAACCAGGGCGAAGCGACCCGCCAGCCCATGGCAGGCAAGGGAGCGGAGCCGGATGCCAAGGGGGGGGAGCCCCCTCTCTCGGGTCAGGAGCATGCCGCCCTGCTCGCCAAAGTGGTGGCTGGAGAAAACGCCCAGGCTCCCACTGTCACCCGGGCTGACTCATCGCAAGAGGCACGGGTGACCAATCCCCTGGCGTCGGCCGGACAGGGGGCAACCGCTTCCCGTGCCACCAGCGCCTATGGCGATGGCGTGATCCGGACGGTGGCGCAGGGGCCGGCCCCTGCAGCCACACCGGAGTCCGCTCCGCCCGCGACGGCGGCAGGGGCAGAGAAGGAGGCCCCTGTCGCCGGTGAGGCCAGACAGGCTGAGGCCGCGAGCGGGCAGGGAGCCCGTGCAGGGGCCGAGCCTGCGGTGAATGCAGGGAGCAGCCAGCCCGTGACGACGGAGGACCCGGCCCCCGTGCAGGTGGCGCCGCAGATCCTGGCTCGTCATGAATCCCAGGGGGCACAGGCCCCCCTGACGGCCCTCTCGGCGGGCCTGGACCAGATGGAGAGCGTCCCCGTGGTGGCCGCCGGCGCTGCCGTGTCGGTGAAGCCCGCCGTGGACAAGTCCCGGCTCGATGAGCTGGGCAAACAGTCGGGGATGGAGGTCAAGGGCAGTGAACCCGCCGAGGGGAGCCAGCCTTTGCATCAGGCCCAGAGCCAGGTCGGCGAGAACAGACCGCTGGCCGAGGCGACCGTCAGACGAGAGCCCCAGAGTCTGCCCCACCTCAAGCTGGCGACCCCTGAGGCCCCCGAGCAGTTGCACCACAAGGTGAACCTGATGCTGGCGGACAAGCTGCAACAGGCGGAGATCCAGCTAGACCCCCTGGGGCTTGGCAAGATGAAGATCCAAATCCAGATGGATGCCTCCAGCCAGGCCAGCGTGCACTTCGTGGTGCAGCATGGCCAGACCCGTGAGATGCTGGAGCAGGCCATGCCGCGCCTGCGCGACATGCTGGCAGGGCAGGGGATCCAGCTCGGCCAGACCGTGGTGCAACAACAGGCGCAGCAGCAAGCCTTCCAGCAGCAAGGGCAGTCATCCTCCCAGGGTCAGTCCGGTTTCGGTGACCAGGGGCGACAGGGGGGAAATGGTGGCGGCAGCGATGGCAGAGAGGCCGAGGGGAGCGCTCGCAACCTCACGCTGCTGGTGGAATCGGCAAACGATGCCGGAATCGATTTCTATGCTTGATGCATTCTTAAGTAAGTTTATGATACCGAACAAGTTTGAGACTAGGGTGGACAAGGGATGGCAGACGATAACGAACTGACGCTGAAGGATCCGGCGGCAGGCAAGAAAAAGAAGCTGATCATGATAGTCGCCCTGGCCGTCGTGCTCCTTGGCGGGGGCGGCGCCGGCGCCTGGTTCATGCTCGCCGGTGGGGATGAGCCCGCTGCCGAAAAGAGCGAGGCCAAGCCGGAGGCGAACACGCCCCAGCCCTCGCTCTATGTGGGCATGCCCCGTCCCTTCGTGTTCAACGTGGCGGGAGGCCAGCGGGATCGGCTGGTGCAGATCAAGATCCAGCTGATGGTGCGCGGCACCGCCGACGAAACCCTGGCCAAACAGAACATTCCCCTGATCGAAGGCACCTTGCTGCGGGTCTTCAGCTCGGCGACCGCCGAACAGCTGATGACCTTCGAGGGCAAGGAGAAGCTGCGTCAGGATTCGCTGGAAGAGTGCCGCCGGGTGCTGAACGACCTGGTCTCTTCTCCCGTAATCGAACAAGTGCTGTTTACCGGCTTTGTCATGCAATGAAAGGTGAAGCGTGAGCGATCTGTTAAGTCAGGACGAGATTGATGCCCTGCTGCACGGCGTCGACGATGTCGAGGAGGAGGAGCTGGGAGCTGCCGGGGATCCCGGTATCGCCCAGTTCGACTTCTCCTCCCAGGACCGCATCGTCCGCGGCCGCATGCCGACCCTGGAGCTGGTGAACGAACGGTTTGCTCGCCACATGCGCATCAGCCTGTTCAACATGATGCGGCGCACTGCCGAGGTCTCCATCAACGGCGTGCAGATGCTCAAGTTCGGCGAATATGTCCACACCCTGTTCGTGCCCACCAGCCTGAACATGGTGCGTTTCCGCCCTCTCAAGGGGACGGCGCTCATCACCATGGAGGCGCGGCTCGTCTTCATCCTGGTGGAGAACTTCTTTGGCGGTGATGGCCGCTACCACGCCAAGATCGAGGGGCGGGAATTCACCCCCACCGAGCGGCGCATCATCCAGATGCTGCTCAAGCTGGTGTTCGAGGACTACAAGGATGCCTGGGCGCCGGTGATGGACGTGGGCTTTGAATACCTCGACTCCGAAGTGAACCCGGCCATGGCGAACATCGTCAGCCCCACCGAGGTGATCGTGGTGAGCTCCTTCCACATCGAGCTGGACGGCGGCGGCGGTGACTTCCATGTGGCCATGCCCTACTCCATGCTGGAACCTATCCGCGAACTGCTGGATGCGGGGGTGCAGAGCGACAAAGGGGATACCGACGTGCGCTGGAGCAAGGCCCTGCGCGACGAGATCATGGACGTCAAGGTGGAGCTCAAGGCCAAGCTGCTGGAGACCGAGCTCTCCTTGCGTGAGCTGATGGAGCTCAGACCCGGGGACATCATCCCGGTGGAGATGCCGGAGAACCTGCTGGTGTTCGTGGAGGACTTGCCCACTTTCCACGCCAAGATGGGGCGCACCAAGGAGAACGTGGCGCTCAAGATCACCGACAAAATCAAGCGCCCTGACGGGGTCAAGACAGAGATGCATCTGGTGACCCGCGGGGGCGTGCGCATTGATGGCGAAGCCGAGCTGGAAGAGCTCGAGCGAAGCATCTCTGACAAACACCCTGATTGATCCTCCCCCAGGGGAGGTGTTGCAACACTGAGGAATTGAAGATGAGCGGAACCGATGACGAGCAGGATTTGATGGCTGACGCCTGGGCGGCCGCACTGGAGGAGCAGGTCACGGCCGAAGCCAAGCCTGCCCCCCTTGAGGAGTTGAAGGACGAAGCCCCCATCAGCGCCGAAGAGCGGCGCAAGCTGGACACCATTCTGGACATCCCGGTGACCATCGCCATGGAAGTGGGCCGCAGCCAGATCAGCATTCGCAACCTGCTGCAACTGAACCAGGGCTCGGTGGTGGAGCTGGATCGGGTGGCGGGTGAGCCCCTGGACGTGCTGGTCAACGGCACCCTGATCGCCCACGGCGAGGTGGTAGTGGTGAACGACAAGTTCGGTATCCGCCTTACCGACGTCATCAGCCAGATTGAAAGGATCAAGAAGCTCAAATGATCCGTGTGCTTCCGTTGTGGCTGTTTTCCCTGCCCGCCCTGGCCAACCCGGGGGTAGGGGCGAATCCCCCCAGCCTCACCTCCTGGCTGCTCTCCAGCCTGATGGTGATCGGCCTCATCCTGGTGCTCGGCTTCCTGCTCAAGAAGAGCAAGCTTTCCCTGGTGATGGGAGGGGGCCAGATGAAGGTCATCGCCACCCTGCCCCTTGGCTACAAGGAGAAGCTGATGGTGGTCAAGGTGGGCGGCCAGCAGCTGCTGGTCGGGGTGACGCCGCAGCAGGTCAACTTCCTCTATCGCCTGGAGGAGCCGCTGGACGAGAGCCAGCCTCAGGCGTTCTCCGAGCAACTGGGCAAACTGATGGGCAAGCATGAAAAACGTTAACTGGATCGGGTGGCTGGCACTGCTCTCTCTGGTGCTCTCGCCCCTGGCGATGGCCCAGGACGGCATGTCGGCACTCACCGTCAAGACCATGGCGGATGGCAGTCAGGAGTACAGCCTGACCCTGCAGGTGCTGGCGCTGATGACCGCGCTCTCCTTCCTGCCGGCCATGGTGATCATGATGACCTCCTTCACCCGGATCATCGTGGTGCTCGGCATCCTGCGCCAGGCCATCGGTCTGCAGCAGAGCCCCTCCAACCAGGTGCTGATCGGCATCGCCCTCTTCATGTCGTTTTTCATCATGTCGCCGGTGCTGGATCGCATCAACAACGAGGCGTTGCAGCCCTATCTGGCCGAGACCATCGGGGCCAAGGAGGCCCTGGAGAAGGCGGAGCTGCCCATTCACCAGTTCATGCTGGCCCAGACCCGGGTCAAGGATCTCAATACTTTCATGGAGATAGCGAACGTGCAGGTGGCAGAGCCTGCGGACGTGCCGCTACGGGTGCTGATCCCGGCCTTTGTCACCAGCGAGCTCAAGACCGCCTTCCAGATAGGCTTCATGCTGTTTCTGCCCTTCCTGGTCATCGATCTGGTGGTCGCCAGTATCCTGATGGCCATGGGGATGATGATGCTCTCTCCCATGCTGGTCTCCCTGCCGTTCAAGCTGATGCTGTTCGTCATGGTGGATGGCTGGAACCTCATTCTGGGCTCCCTGGCCACCAGCTTCGGGCTGGGCTCGGGTGGTTAGGGGAGGGCAGATCCTCCCCCCGGCTCTCCCCTTCACTCGGGGAGGGCGCGAGGCCTCTCTTTCTCTCGAAGGAGGAGGCCAGGAGGATGCGGCCCTGGGCAAACCCATCAAAAGGAGCGAGCAATGAGTCCTGAAACCTTCGTCGACGTCTTTCGCGAGGCGCTTTGGCTGGTGACCATCATGGTGTGCGCCGTGATCCTGCCGAGCCTGATGGTGGGGTTGGTGGTCGCCATCTTCCAGGCCGCCACCTCCATCAACGAACAGACCTTGAGCTTCCTGCCCCGTCTGGTGGTCACCCTGCTGGCCCTGGGAGCGGGTGCTCACTGGGGATTGCAGAGTCTGATGGACTTCTTCCAGCTGATGGTGAGCCAGATCCCCGAGGTGGTGGGCTGATGCCAGCCAAGGGCCACCCTTTCGCTCTGGCCGAGGCAGACCGGGGCCTGCGTCCTCCCGTTGGCTTGCCCCTGCCGGGAGTGCCGCTGTCATGACCTACACCACGGCGCTCATCATGGAGTGGCTCTCCTCCATCCTCTGGCCCCTGGCCCGGGTGAGCAGTCTCCTGATGGTGATGGCGGTCTTCGGCAGCCGGCTCGCCCCCGCCCATATCCGCATCGGCCTGGCGCTGGCGATCACCCTCATCATCGCCCCCCTGCTGCCCCCGATGCCGAAGATCGAGCTCTTCTCTCTCGGCAGCTTCCTGGTGCTGGGGCAGCAACTGCTCATCGGCATTGCGCTCGGCCTCATGACCCAGTTCCTGCTGGAGACCTTCGTGATGGCGGGTCAGGTCATCGCCATGCAGACCAGCCTGGGCTTTGCCACTCTGGTGGATCCCATGAACGGCCAGTCGGCTCCCGTGGTGGGTCAGTTCTACCTGATGCTGGCGACCCTGGTGTTTCTCGCGGTGGACGGCCACCTGCTGATGCTGCGCATGGTGGTGCTGAGTTTCGAAACCCTGCCGGTATCTGACAGCGGGCTCACCCTGCCTGCCATCCGCAGCCTGGTGAGCTTTCTCGGGGTCATGTATCAGGCTTCTCTGGTGATGGCGCTCTCGGCCATCATCGCCCTGCTGCTGATCAACTTCGCGTTCGGGGTGATGACCCGTGCGGCCCCCCAGCTCAACATCTTCAGCATCGGCTTTGCGGTGAGCATGATGTCGGGCCTGTTCATCCTCTGGCTCACCATCGGTGGCTTCATGGGGCACTTCGACGCGCTCTGGGAGCGGGTGCAGGAGACCAGCTGCGAGCTCATCAACGTCCAGTGCTTCGGGGGCCAGCATGACTGAGGCCCTCCCGGTTGCGGCCCTTTTGCTGCCACTCTGGCGGGCCGCCAGTAGGCTGATGCCGGCAGGAGGCCAGCATGGCTGATACCGATCAGGAACGCACAGAACAACCCACGGGCAAACGACTGCAACAAGCCCGGGAAAAAGGGCAGATTGCACGTTCCAAGGAGCTGGGTACCGCCAGCGTCCTGCTGGCGACCGTGTTCGGCCTCCTGATGATCAAGGAGAGTCTGGCAGGGGCCATGATCAAGGTGCTCACCATGGGCTTTACCCTGGACCGGGATCAGGCGTTCGACCCCAATGCCATGGGGGCCATGGTTCCCGCCCTGCTGGGGGAGCTGATCCAGCCTCTGGGGCTGCTGTTCATGCTGGTGATCATCGCCGCCTTCGTCGGCAACACCCTGCTCGGCGGGATGAACTTCTCCTCCGAGGCCATGCTGCCCAAGTGGAGCAAGTTGAGCCCCCTGAGCGGCATCAAAAGGATGTTCGGGGTGCAATCCCTGGTGGAACTTGTCAAATCCATCGCAAAAGTGGTGTTTATCAGTCTGTTCGCCTGGTGGATGCTATCTAGCCAGTTCAACCATCTGCTGAATCTCTCTCTCGAGGGCTTTCCCGGCGGCATCGTCGATGCCCTGGACCTGCTGCTCTGGATGCTGATCATCCTCTGCTGCGCCCTGATCCCCATTGTCGCCATCGACGTGCCGTTCCAGAGTTGGAACCACAATCGCCAACTCAAGATGACCAAGCAGGAGATCAAGGACGAGTTCAAGGACAGCGAAGGCAAGCCCGAGGTCAAGGGGCGGATACGCCAGTTGCAGATGCAGATGGCCATGCGCCGCATGATGGGGGATGTCCCCAAGGCCGATGTGATCATCACCAACCCGACCCACTACTCGGTGGCGCTCAAATACGATGCGGGCAAGCCGGGGGCGGCGCCCAAGGTACTGGCCAAGGGGGTCGACGAGGTGGCGATGAAGATCCGGGAGATCGGGCGCGAATACGACATCCCCGTCATGTCCTCCCCGCCGCTCACCCGGGCCCTCTACCACGCCACCGAGATTGGCCAGGAGATCCCGGAGGGGCTCTTTGCCGCCGTCGCCCAGGTGCTGGCCTATGTCTATCAGCTCAAGAAGTTTCGCCGTGGCCGCGGCCGGCGCCCGACCCCCATCGCCACGGATCTGCCCATTCCACCCGAGTTTCGCAAATAACGCAGTGGTGGCAGCCTGATCCCGTGTGCTCTCCCTTGTGCCCCCCGCGTTTCGCAAATAAAGCGGTGGGATGGCCCCACCATCCGATCTCTCCCTTGTGTCGCAAACAAGGCCGCATCTCCCTGTCGAGGCGCGTCGCCTCGCCCCATGGCCTTTGGCCGCTTGGTGAAGGCAGCTTCCCCCCTGTCACCATTCCCCGTGACGCCAACGACGGACTTCTGACAGCGTTAAAATAAAAACCATATAGATCAATGCATTGAATCCTTGGCTTGATATTTGCTTTAATCCGTTATTGGCAGTTTATCATTGAGAAGCACGATGGGATTCAAAGCGGGACTGGGCCGTTTCAAAGAGTACAAGTGGCTGCTCAGCAGAGGGGTAGGGACGCCGCTGCTGGTATTGGCCTCTCT
Organism: Aeromonas sp. s9; assembly: GCF_040907765.1. NCBI lineage: Bacteria > Pseudomonadati > Pseudomonadota > Gammaproteobacteria > Aeromonadales > Aeromonadaceae > Aeromonas > Aeromonas sp. s9. Next base: position 34,472 of record NZ_JBFOCK010000068.1, on the reverse strand, counting down.
GGGGATGGTGGTACTCCCCATTCCGCCCCTGATGCTGGATATCCTCTTCTCCTTCAACATTGCCCTCTCCATCGTGGTGCTGCTGGTGGCGGTCTATACCCGCCGCCCCCTGGAATTTGCCGCCTTTCCCACCGTCTTGCTGATTGCCACCCTGCTGCGGCTCGCCCTCAACGTTGCCTCCACCCGGGTGGTGTTGCTGGAAGGCCACAACGGCAGCGCGGCGGCAGGCCATGTGATCGAGGCGTTCGGCAACGTGGTGATCGGCGGCAACTATGCCGTGGGCATCATCGTCTTCATGATCCTGGTGATCATCAACTTCGTGGTGGTCACCAAGGGGGCGGGCCGGATCTCAGAGGTGAGCGCCCGCTTCACCCTTGACGCCATGCCCGGCAAGCAGATGGCCATCGATGCGGATCTGAACGCCGGTCTCATCAACCAGGAAGAGGCCAAGAAGCGCCGTCAGGACGTGACTCAGGAAGCGGACTTCTACGGCTCCATGGACGGTGCCTCCAAATTCGTGAAGGGGGATGCCATCGCGGGCATCATGATCCTCTTCATCAACATCATCGGCGGCTTCATCATCGGCATGATGCAGCACCAGCTCACCTTCGGCGAAGCGGCCCAGGTCTATACCCTGCTCGCCATCGGTGACGGTCTGGTCGCCCAGATCCCCTCGCTCCTGCTCTCCATTGCCGCGGCCATCATCGTCACCCGTCAGAATACCGACCAAGACATGGGAACAGCGGTACTCGGCCAACTGTTCGAAAATCCCAAGGCGCTGGTGATCTCCGCAGGCATCCTGCTGATGATGGGCAGCGTGCCCGGCATGCCGCACCTGGCTTTCCTGAGCCTGGGGGCGGTGGCGGCGGCGGGCGCCTGGTGGCTGCTGCGCCGCGAGAAGCAGAACAAGGCGAAGGCGGCGAGCGGCGAACTCATGCCGGCCCAGGGGGATGCCCCGGTGGAGCAGAAGGATCTCAGCTGGGACGACGTCATGCCGGTGGACATCATCGGCCTGGAGGTGGGTTATCAGCTGATCCCGCTGGTGGACAAGAATCAGGGGGGCGAGCTGCTCAACCGGATCAAGGGGGTGCGCAAGAAGCTCTCCCAGGAGCTGGGCTTTCTGGTGCCTGCCGTCCACATTCGCGACAACCTGGATCTTGCCCCCAACCAGTACCGCATCACCCTGATGGGCGTGAGTACGGGGGAAGCCACCGTCTATCACGACAAGGAGATGGCCATCAACCCGGGGCAGGTGTTCGGCCAGATCCACGGTATCGCCACCCAGGACCCGGCGTTCGGGCTGGAGGCGGTCTGGGTCGCCAAGGAGCAGGTCTCCCAGGCCCAGACCCTTGGCTACACCGTGGTCGATGCGGCCACCGTGGTGGCTACCCACCTGAGCCAGATCCTCTCCAACCATGCGGCGCTGCTGCTGGGTCATGACGAGGTGCAACAACTGCTCGACATGATAGGGAAGCATCAGAGCAAGCTGGTGGAAGGACTGGTTCCCGAGGTGATCAGCATGGGCAACCTGGTGAAGGTATTGCAGAATTTGCTCAATGAAGGCGTGCCAATTCGCGATATGCGCACTATCCTGCAGACCCTCGTGGAATATGCGCCCCGCAGCCCGGACCCGGAAGTGCTGACCGCAGCCTGCCGGATCGCCCTGCGTAGATTGATTGTGCAGGAGATTGCCGGCCCCGAGCCCGAGCTGCCGGTGATCACCTTGTCACCAGAACTGGAACGTATATTGCATCAATCCCTGCAAGCAGGTGGGGGAGATGGCGCCGGTATCGAACCGGGACTGGCGGAGCGGATGCAACGCTCCCTGGTGGAAGCCACTCAACGACAAGAACTGGAAGGCCAGCCGGCCGTGCTTCTGACATCGGGGATATTGCGCAATACCCTGGCGAAATTTGTCAAGAATGCCATTCCTGGATTACGCGTGCTGTCCTATCAGGAAGTGCCTGACGACAAGCAGATCCGCATCGTCAGTGCGGTGGGACAGGGCTAGTTAGCGGAGATGACGGGTGAAGATTAAGCGGTTTTTTGCCAAAGACATGCGCACGGCGCTGGCCGAGGTCAAGGAGACTCTCGGACCCGATGCCGTCATCATGTCCAACAAAAAGGTCACCGGTGGGGTGGAGATAGTCGCGGCCGTCGATTATCAATCCCAGGTACCGGGGCCCAAAGACGCGCCGGTTCGCCGTCAGTTGAATGAAGAGAGCGTCAATATCTCGTCTGCGGGCAAGCAGATGACGAGGTCGGCGCCACCCAAGGAACAGAACGAATACTACGCCGATACCCTGGCGGCCCTGCTGGCACGCCAGCAGAAGCTCAATCCGGCCAACCCGGCGGGTGGCAATGCCGCACCGGGATCATGGTCTGGCAACGGAGGCAACGGTCAGCCGGCCTCGGCCTCCTGGCCCGCCAATGGCGCTGCCGGCACCCAGTCCGCCGGACTGGCGGGCGCGGCCAGTGCTCCCAGAACCCTGGCCGAACAGGGCCAGTGGGGCGCCGCTCCCGAGCCCGCCAAGCCCAAGGCCCGTCCTGCCGCCGCCCCGCGCCAGGCCCAGTCCGCCCAGCGAGATCAGGAGATGGAGGGGATGCGCAAGGAGATGGCCAGCATCCGCAAGCTGCTGGAGCACCAGATCTCCGGCCTGATGTGGCAGGAGGTGGAACGCCGCGAACCCATGCGCGCCCTGCTCATCAAGGAGCTCAAGAAGATGGGGTTTGACGACGCCTTCGCCGATCAGCTGGCGGGCCTCATCCCCGAAGACATGCCGATCCATCAGGCCATGGCCCAGCTGGCCGAGGTGCTGACGGCCCAGCTCAAGATCAGCGAGGACGAGATCCTGCGTCAGGGAGGGGCGGTGGCCCTGCTCGGACCGACCGGGGTGGGCAAGACCACCACCATCGCCAAGCTGGCGGCCCGCTTTGCCATGAAGTATGGCGCCGAGCAGGTGGCGCTCATTACCACGGACAACTACCGGATCGGGGCCCACGAACAGCTGCAGACCTATGGTCGCATCATGGGTTGCCCGGTGCGTCAGGTGCGGGACGCCGAAGAGCTGGCCAGTGCCCTCTATCAGTTCCGCCATCGCCGGCTGGTGCTCATCGACACCGCCGGGGTGGGTCAGCGGGATATCCGCCTGACCGAACAGCTCGACACCCTGGTGAAGAATGCCAAGGTGCGTATACGCAGTTATCTGGTCATGTCGGCCACCTCCCAGCGACGGGTGATGCAGGAGGCGGTGGATCACTTCCGGCGCATTCCGCTCTCCGGCTGCATTCTGACCAAGCTAGACGAGAGCCTGAATCTGGGTGAAGTGATCAACGTGTGCATTCAAAACGCCCTGCCCATCAGTTACATCACCGACGGGCAACGGGTGCCGGAAGATATTCAAGTTGCCAACGCGGCGCTGCTGGTCGGTGCCGCCATGGGGTCGCTGGAACGGGAAGCAGAAGATCCCTATTTCTGGGGATCGGGTTTTGGCGAATCCGAAGATTCGGAGTTTTATGAGTAACATGTATATGGATCAGGCGAGTGGTCTGCGCAAAATGCGTCAAAACAATCGAGTGAAAGTGATCGCCGTGTCCGGAGGCAAGGGGGGCGTCGGCAAGACCAACGTGACCCTGAACGTGGCGGGAGCCATGGCCGCCCAGGGCAAGCGGGTGTTGGTGCTGGACGCCGACCTTGGCCTGGCCAACGTCGACGTCATGCTGGGGCTGAGGGTGCATCGCAACCTCTCCCATGTGCTGGCGGGGGAATGCACCCTGGATGACATCATCGTCGAGGGGCCCTACGGCATGATGATAGTGCCAGCCACCTCGGGTACCCAGTCCATGGTCGAGCTCTCCCCGGTACAACATGCCGAGCTCATCCGCGCCTTCAGCGAGATGAAGACCCAGGTGGACGTGTTGCTGGTGGACACGGCGGCGGGGATTTCCGACATGGTGCTGAGCTTCACCCGCGCCGCCCAGGACATCATGGTGGTGGTGTGCGATGAACCCACCTCCATCACGGATGCCTACGCGCTCATCAAGATCCTCTCCAAGGATCACGGTGTGTTCCGCTTCAAGGTGGTGGCCAACATGGTCCGCTCCCTGCGCGAGGGGCAGGAGCTGTTCGCCAAGCTGACCCGGGTCACCGACCGCTTCCTGGATACCTCCCTGGAACTGGTGGCCTGCGTGCCTTACGACACCAACCTGCGGGCCGCGGTGCGCAAGCAGAAACTGATAGTTGAAGCGTTTCCAAAATCCCCTGCCGCCCTGGCATTTCGTGCCCTGGCGAACAAGGCGGCGAGCTGGCCCATCCCGAATCAGCCGGGCGGCCACCTCGAATTTTTCCTAGAAAACTTGTTGCAAAAGCCGGTCATAACACAGGAAGACTCCCGTGAATAAAGCCCAAGCATACTTGCGTCATCAGGATTCCTACGTGCTGGTTGAGCGACACGCTCCGCTGGTCAAGCGGATTGCCCAGCATTTATTGGCTCGCCTGCCAAGCAGTGTCTTGCTGGATGACCTGATCCAGGCAGGTATGATTGGGCTGCTCGAAGCTTCCCGCAACTTTGACGGCAGCAAGGGCGCCAGCTTTGAAACCTATGCCGGCATCCGCATCCGTGGTGCCATGCTCGACGAGATCCGCCGTGGGGACTGGGTGCCCCGTTCGGTGCACCGCAACAGCCGTGCCATCGCAGAAGCGATCGAGAACGTGGAGCAGGCCCATGGCCGGGATGCCAGAGACACCGAGGTGGCTGCCAATATGGGGGTGTCCCTCGGGGAGTTCCATGCCATGCTGCAGGATGTTTCCTGCGGCAAGATCATCGGCATCGAGGATCTGGGCGTCAGCGAAGATGTCATCGGTCATCCCGATGACGGCAACGGTCAGGGAGGATTCGACGATCTGGCGGCCGAGCGCTTCCAGGGGGCCCTGGCGGAGCACATCGCCCGCCTGCCGGAGCGGGAGGCGCTGGTGCTCTCCCTTTATTACGATGAAGAGCTGAATCTGCGCGAGATCGGTGAAGTATTGAGTGTAAGTGAGTCTCGGGTGAGCCAGATTCATAGTCAGGCCATGCACAGGCTGCGCGCCCGTTTGCGAGATTGGAATTTATAAGTGGTTGTACTGGCTACACTGGAGCACAACTCTAAGGCATAATCCGCACCATAAAACCTGCGATCTGCATCATGTAAGTGAGCCGTCTTGGCGGCTATTTAGGAGGAACTTTGGACAAGAACATGAAAATCCTCATCGTCGATGACTTTTCAACGATGCGCCGGATTATCAAGAACTTGCTGCGTGACCTGGGATACAACAATACCCATGAAGCAGACGATGGCAACACGGCGTTGCCGATGCTGAAAAATGGCGACTTCCAGTTCGTGGTCACCGACTGGAACATGCCCGGCATGCAGGGCATCGACCTGCTCAAGGCGATTCGCCTCGACGACAAGCTCAAGCACCTGCCGGTTCTGATGGTGACTGCCGAAGCCAAACGCGAGCAGATCATCGAAGCCGCCCAGGCCGGGGTCAATGGCTATATCGTCAAGCCGTTCACCGCTGCCACCCTCAAAGAGAAGCTCGACAAAATCTTTGAACGTATCGGCTAAGGAGCGGCAGGGATGAAGGCCAAAACGAGTGCCATGATCTCGCTTGACCAGGCAAGGATGCTGGTTGCCCACCTGGAGCGGGAAGAGTTTGAACAGGCCGATACCATCCTCGCCGATGTGTGCGCCCCCAATGCGGCGGCCCTGTTTGACAAGGTGGGGCAGCTGACCCGCCAATTGCACAACTCATTGCAGGATTTTCGCCTGGATCCCAGGATCCCCGACCTGGCCACCCATGAGATCCCGGATGCCCGGGAGCGTCTGAGCTATGTCATCGACATGACGGACAAGGCGGCCAATCGCACCATGGATGCGGTCGAGGCAAGCCTTCCCATCGCCGATCGACTCAACGACAACATTCAGCTGGTCATGCCCAACTGGAATGCCCTGATGAGCCGGGATCTCGAGCTGGGTCAATTCAAGGCGCTGTGCCATCAACTGAATGATTTTATTAAGGCTTCTGAGACGGATGCCGATAAGTTACGACAACTGCTGACGGAAATTCTGATGGCTCAGGATTTCCAGGACCTGACCGGTCAGATGATCCGCAAGGTGATCAAGCTGGTGCAGGAAGTTGAAACGAAGTTGATAGAGATGCTGACCATGTTCGGTGAGGGCGTTAGCGACAATTCGGCACGTAGCCTGCCTGTGAGCGGCATCGAGGCGGAAGGCCCCATCATGAACCCGCAGACCCGCTCAGATGTGGTCAATGGTCAAGATGATGTGGACGATCTGCTGTCTAGCCTGGGATTCTAATGGAGTGACGCATGGCCTTCGAAGTTGATGAAGACATACTGCAAGACTTTTTGGTCGAAGCATCAGAAATATTGGAACAGTTGTCTGAACAACTGGTCGACTTGGAAAAGCGGCCCGATGACAAGAACCTGTTGAACGCCATCTTCCGCGGCTTCCACACCGTCAAGGGGGGAGCGGGCTTCCTCTCCCTCACCGAACTGGTGGATGTCTGTCACGGTGCCGAGAACCTGTTCGACATGCTGCGCAACGGCAAGCGGACCCTCAGTGCCGAGCTGATGGATGTCATCTTGCAGGCGCTGGATGCCATCAACGTCATGTTTGCCCAGGTCCAGAACCGCGAAGAGATAAGCCCCGCTTCTCCCGATCTGCTGCACGATCTGCACGAGCTGTGCAAGCCGGAAGGGCAGGAGCAGCTGCGTACCGCCAGCGTGGCGGCCCAGCCAGCACCCGAGCCTGAGCCCGAACCCGCACCAGAACCCGAGGTCATCGCCGAGGTGGCGCCTGTCGCCGTCAATGGCGGTGGCTCCATCGACGAGATCTCCGCCGACGAATTTGAACGTCTACTCGATGAGCTGCACGGTGTCGGCAAAGCGCCAACGGTCTCTGCCGCCCCCGTGCTGAACGGTTCAGGTGACATCACAGACGACGAATTCGAAGCCCTGCTCGACCAGCTCCATGGTCAGGGCCAGCACGGTGGTGCCCCCGATCTGGCGCCTTTGCAGTCGGTCCAGAAAGAGGTGGACGAGCTCATCGACGACGATGAGTTCGAGCGCCTGCTGGATGAACTGCATGGCCGTGGGCAGGGGCCCCAGCACAGTCTGGCACCTGCTCCTGCGCCCGCTCCCGAACCCAAGGCCCCGGCACCCGCTGCCCCCGCAGCCCCGGTGACGCCGCCCAAGGCGCCAGTGGCCGCCAAACCCGCGCCGGCAGAGCCCCCAGCGCCAGCCAAGGCCGCCCCTGCCAAGCAGGCCGCTCCCGCCGAGAGCAGCGCGGTACAGAGCGATACCACGGTGCGGGTGGATACCAAGACCCTGGACGTCATCATGAACATGGTGGGCGAACTGGTGCTGGTGAGAAACCGCCTGGTGAGCCTCGGCATCGCCAGCAATGACGAAGAGATGTCCAAGGCTGTCGCGAACCTCGACGTCGTGACCGCCGATCTGCAGGGCGCGGTCATGAAGACCCGCATGCAGCCTATCAAGAAAGTATTCGGCCGCTTCCCGCGCGTGGTGCGCGATCTGGCTCGTACCCTCAAGAAGGAGATCGAGCTGGTGATGGTGGGTGAGGACACGGATCTGGACAAGAACCTGGTGGAGGCCCTGGCCGACCCCCTGGTTCACCTGGTGCGCAACTCCTGCGACCATGGCGTCGAGATGCCGGACGTGCGCGAGAAGGCGGGCAAGCCCCGTCAGGGCACCATCACCCTGAGCGCCTCCCAGCAAGGGGATCACATTCTGCTCTGCATCGAGGATGACGGCGCAGGGATGGACCCGGAGAAGCTCAAGTCCATCGCCATCAGCCGTGGCGTGCTCGATGCTGACAGCGCGGCGCGCATGAGCGACAACGATGCCTACAACCTGATCTTCGCCCCCGGCTTCTCCACCAAGTCGGAGATCTCCGACATCTCCGGCCGTGGAGTGGGCATGGACGTGGTGAAGACCAGCATCGTCAGCCTCAATGGCTCGGTGCACATCGATTCCACCTGGGGCAAGGGCACCCGTCTCGAGATCAAGGTTCCCCTGACCCTGGCCATTCTGCCGACCCTGATGGTGGAGGTGGGTCAACAGACCTTCGCCCTGCCCCTCGGTTGCGTGAATGAAATTTTCCACCTGGATCTGAAAAAGGCCAACGTGGTGGATGGCCAGCTCACCATCATCGTCCGTGACAAGGCGATTCCGCTGTTCTACCTGCACAAGTGGCTGGTACGCGGTGCCGGCAAGACAGCCCGCCAGGACCAGGGCCACGTGGTCATCGTCCAGATCGGCACCCAGCAGGTTGGCTTCGTGGTAGACAACCTCATCGGTCAGGAAGAGGTGGTGATAAAGCCCCTGGACAACCTGCTGCAAGGTACCCCCGGCATGGCCGGCGCCACCATTACCAGCGACGGCGGCATCGCCCTCATTCTGGATGTGCCCAGCCTGCTCAAGGCCTATGCCCGTCGCCACTGAGCGCCAGGCTCAAGGAGTTAAAAGAATAACAATGGCAGTCAAGGTATTAGTGGTCGACGATTCGAGTTTCTTCCGCCGTCGGGTCAGCGAAATCATCAATCAGGATCCCCTGATGACGGTGATCGACACGGCCCAGAACGGGCGGGAGGCGGTAGACAAGGCGCAGCAGTTGCGGCCCGACGTCATTACCATGGACATTGAAATGCCGGTGCTCGACGGCATCAGCGCCGTGCGCGAGATCATGGCCAAGTGTCCGACCCCCATCCTGATGTTCTCCTCCCTGACCCACGAGGGAGCCAAGGCAACCCTGGATGCGCTGGATGCGGGCGCCCTCGATTTTCTGCCCAAGAAGTTTGAAGACATCGCCCGGGACAAGGACGAAGCCGTCAACCTGCTGCAGCAGCGGGTCAAGGAGATCGCCCGCAAACGCTTCCTGATGGCCACCCGGCCCCGAGCCCCCGAGCCTGCCGTCCGGCCCGCCGTCACGGGGACCCTGAATCGTCCCTTGGCCGAACGCCAGCCCGAGCCTGCGCGGGCAGCGGCGGCTCCCGCCGCGTTCAAGCGCAGTGGCAAGAGTTACCAGCTGGTTGCCATCGGTACCTCCACCGGCGGGCCGGTGGCACTGCAGAACGTGCTGACCAAGCTGCCGGGGGATTTCCCTCATCCCATCCTGCTGATCCAGCACATGCCGGCCACCTTCACCGCTGCCTTTGCCGCCCGCCTCAACGGGCTGTGCCAGATAGGGGTCAAGGAGGCGCAGGATGGCGACGTGCTCAAGCCGGGTCAGGCCTATCTTGCCCCGGGTGGCAAGCAGATGTTGCTGGAAGGGCGCGGGCCCGGTGCCCGTCTTCGCATCATCGATGGCAATGACAAGGTCAACTACAAACCCTGCGTGGACATCACCTTCGCCTCCGCCGCCAAGACCTATGGCGACAAGGTGCTGGCCATCGTACTGACCGGCATGGGTGCGGATGGCCGCGACGGTGCCCGTCTGCTCAAGGAGCAGGGGGCGACCATCTGGGCGCAGGATGAAGCCTCCTGCGTGGTCTATGGCATGCCCCAGGCCGTTGCCAAGGCGGGCATAGCAAGCGAATCCCTGCCGCTGGATCGGGTGGCCCAGCGCATTCTGGTCGAGTTGGGTCGCTGACCATGGGCATGCTCGGCCTGGTGCTGGCGCTGGGGGCCGTCGCCATCGCCCAGTGGTGGCATGGCGGGAGCCTGCTGACCCTGCTGGATGGCCCGGCCTTTGTCATCGTCGTCGGGGGAACCTGGGGGGCGGTGATCTTGCAGACTCCCCGCAGGTACCTGCTCAGTGCCCTGAGGCAGGCAACCTGGATGCTGTTTCCGCCGCAGCTGGATCTTGCGGAGCAGGCCGAGCGCCTGAAGGCGTGGGCCCAGTTCGCCCGCCAGCAAGGCTTGCTGGCGCTGGAAAACCAGGCCGAGGCCGAGCCCGATCCCTTCACCCGCCAGGGGCTTTCCATGATTGTGGATGGCGTCTCCATCGAGGATATCCGCAGCTTGCTGGAGGCGGACATCGACATCGAGCAGGAGCGCAACGAGCACTCGGCCAGGGTGTTCGAGTCCATGGGGGGGTACAGTCCCACCATCGGCATCATCGGGGCCGTGATTGGCCTCATCCAGGCCATGTTTCATCTGGAGGAGCCAGGCACCCTGGGGGCGGGCATTGCCGTGGCCTTCGTCGCCACCATCTACGGGGTGGGCTTTGCCAACTTGCTCTATCTGCCGATTGCGAATCGGTTGCGCGCCTTCCACTACCATTACGGCCTCTATCAGGAGATGACCCTGGAGGGGCTTCTGGCCATCGCCCACGGGGAGAACGGCCCGCAGGTTGAAAGGCGGTTACGGGCTTATCTGAAAGGGGAGTAGCCATGCGCAAGCGCTATCGTTTGCACCTGCAAGGGCGAGAGCATCTCGATCGCTGGCTGGTCTCCTATGCCGATTACATGACGCTCATCTTCGCCCTTTTCGTGGTGCTCTACTCCGTTGCCATCGTCAACAAGGAGGAGTACCGCGCCGTCATCGAGGGCATGACCCAGGCCTTCAACCAGGCGCCGCGCAGCGATGGCCTGCTGGAAGGACGGGGCAATTCCTTGCTGGACAACCCGGTGTCGGCCGCCCCCAGCCTGCTGGAGAGCCAGGCCTCTGCGTCCCCTTCGCGGGCCCCCATCACGGGTACGCCCGTCTCGCAAGATGGCACGGCTCTTGCGCAGATCGACATGCAGATCCAGGAGTCCATGGGCGCCCTGGTCGATGCGGGGGTGGTGAAGCTTGCGCAGGATGACAACTGGCTGACGGTGGAGTTGAGTTCAGGTCTCCTGTTCAACAGTGGCAGCGCTTTTCTGGGTAACAATGCCGCCCCTGTGCTCGATACGCTTTCAGGTATTCTCAAACCGGTCGATAACTATGTCAGGGTGCGGGGCTACACGGATAACCAACCGATAAACAACGAAATTTTCCGCTCCAACTGGACATTGTCAGCGGCCCGCGCCGAGGCAGTGCTCAATGCCCTGGTGGGCAAAGGGGTGGCTCCCGGTCGGCTAGCCTACGAGGCGTACGGAGAGTTTTCCCCCTTCGTCGACAATAGCACCGAGCAGGGACGATTACAGAATCGCAAGGTGGTGGTCGCCATATCCAGGTTCGCCTGGGTGCCGCCAGCCCCCGTCAAACCGCTGACGGGGGCACCGGTGCAGGACGCACCGCAGAGTGTCGACAGTGAAAAGATCAGGGTGATCGCGCTGCCCGGTGGGGGCATACGCATAACAACAAGGCAGGATTGATACAGTGATTGTTTGGACGGTTGCCAATCAGAAAGGTGGAGTCGGTAAAACCACCACGGTCGTCTCCCTGGCGGGCATTCTGGCCCAGCGTGGCCAGCGGGTACTGCTGATCGACACCGACCCCCACGCCTCCCTGACCTCCTATCTCGATTTCGACTCGGACAGGCTGGAAGGCACCCTGTACGAGTTGTTCCAGGCGGCCAAACCCAGCGCCGAGCTGGTCAACCGGATGACCCTCAAGACCCGATTCGAGAACATCAGCCTGCTGCCCGCCTCGATTACCCTGGCCACGCTGGATCGGGTGATGGGCAACCGGGAAGGAATGGGGCTGGTGCTCAAGCGCGCTCTGCTGCGGGTGCAGGATCAGTTCGACTACGTGCTCATCGACTGCCCGCCGGTGCTGGGGGTCATGATGGTGAACGCGCTGGCGGCCTGCGATCGCATCCTGGTGCCGGTACAGACCGAATTCCTGGCCCTCAAGGGGCTGGAGCGGATGATGAAGACCTTCGAGATCATGCAGCGCTCCAAGCGGGAGAAGTTCCGCTACACCATCATTCCGACCATGTTTGACAAGCGTACCCGCGCCTCCCTGATGACATTGCAGTCCATCAAGGAGCAGTATGGGGAGGCGGTGTGGAATGCGGTCATTCCCATCGACACCAAATTCAGGGATGCCAGTCTGGTGCACATTCCTCCCTCCATCTATGCACCGGGCAGCCGGGGCACCTATGCCTATGAGACCCTGCTCAACCATCTCGACGCGCTGGAGCGTCAACGGACCCAGGAGGTGATGCCGTGAGAGAGACCACCCAGGTTCGGGCCATGGACGACTATTTCCACTCCCTGCTGCTGGACGATGCCCTGCTGCGGGAAGATCCCGAAGACGAAGCACCGACCCCTGCGTTGCAACGTCAGACCGTCGCCGTGCCGGAGGTGGCTGGCACCCCCTATCTTGAAGCCGATACCCGACTGGCCCAGCTGAGCGAGCTGCTTGCCCAGGTGGGACAGGTCCAGTTCGAGATGGATGCCCTGAGCCACGAAGAGGTGCATGTCGAGCCATTCCAGCTCGAGGCGGAGGTGGTTGACAGTGAGCCTCTGGTCGCTCTGGCAGAGCCGGTGGTGGAAGCCGTGGTGGAGGAGGTCGAGCCCGTCGCCCTCGTGGTGGCAGAACCCGCGCCCGTCCTCGAGGCGGCGCCCGCACCGTCGACCTGGGAGAACCTGGATACCGGCAACGAGTTTCAGGCGCTCTTCTTCGACGTGGCCGGGGTGACGTTTGCGGTGCCTCTGACCGAGTTGGGGGGCATCCATCAACTGGGGGAGGTGACCTCTCTCTTCGGCCAGCCGGGCTGGTACAAGGGGATCATGACCTCCCGCGAGCAGAAGATGAACGTGGTGGACACGGCCCAGTGGGTCATGCCGGGCCAGCATCTGGAGATGGACGATTACAAATATCTGATTATGCTGGGAGAATCACCCTGGGGATTGGCCTGTCACCAGTTGAAGGGCACAGAACTGCTGCACCGGGACCAGGTGAAGTGGCGCCATCAGGAGGGCAAGCGCCCCTGGTTGGCCGGCATGGTCAAGGAGAAGATGTGTGCCCTGCTGCACGTCAGGGAGCTCTTGCTGCTGCTTGGCCGGGGCGTGAACATCGAAGGCCGCTGACAACATCGGCATCGCCATGGTTTTATTGCTAATTTTACCCGTTGACGGGTTCATACAAGGATCAAGAAGATGACAGAGAAGCGCAATATTGCACAGAATCTGGCCGAAGACGAAGTGCTGCAGTGGGTGACCTTCCAGTTGGAAAACGAGACCTATGGCATCAACGTGATGCAGGTTCAGGAAGTGTTGCGCTACACCGAGATCGCTCCGGTCCCGGGTGCACCTGACTACGTGCTGGGTATCATCAACCTGCGTGGCAACGTGGTGACCGTCATCGATACCCGCTCCCGTTTCGGCCTGCCGGCCGGGGACGTGAGCGAGAACTCCCGCATCGTCATCATCGAGGCGGAGAAGCAGGTGATCGGCATCATGGTGGACAGCGTGGCCGAGGTGGTCTATCTGCGCTCCTCCGAGATCGATGCCGCCCCGGCGGTGGGCACCGAGGAGAGCGCCAAGTTCATCCAGGGCGTCAGCAACCGTGACGGCCAACTGCTGATCCTGGTGGATCTCAACAAGCTGCTCTCCGACGAAGAGTGGGAAGACATTGGTTCCCTGTAACAGGGACGGGAACGTGCGGACGGGGGCGATGGCACCTGTCCGCCTCCCTGTGACGGTAAGGTGATGGTTTGATGATTGAATTTGCAGCCTTGGGGTTGTCCTTGCTCGCACTGGTGCTGGCCCTTTACGGGATCCTGGGGCACCGTCGTCGCCAGCGAGAGTCCGAGGCCAGGGTGGAAGCGCTGCAGGGGCAGCTCGAGAGTCTGCGCAAGCAGATGATGGAGCTGCACACGGGCGCCATCGGCATGGGTCAGCGTCTGCAAGCCGCAGAAGGGGCCATGCAGAAGATCCACGACAGCCAGCAGGAGCTGACGTTGCAGGATCCGGAGCGCCGCCTCTACAGCCGCGCCGCCAAGATGGTGGAGCTTGGTGCCGATCTGGACGAGGTGATGAGCGAGTGCGAGTTGCCCCAGGCGGAAGCGGAGCTGCTTATTTCCTTGCGAAAGGGACGCAGCTGACGGATGTGTCGCGGGGAGGCCGGTGCCTCCCCGCTTTCTGTTCGACCCGTGGCCACCTCTTTCTCGATGCCGGGACAGTGGATAATCCTTTGGCATCAATCTCTTTGGTGGGGGCGCGATCTTCCCCACAAATCCTGTTGATTATTGGCATCTTTGAAAAGACGCCTCCGGATCCTGTGTTAAGATGCAGGCCGCCTCATTTTCAACGATTACATCCCCATGCTGCTTCAAGCGAACAATCTGAGCTGCGTGCGTGAAGATCGCACCCTGTTTGAACATCTCTCCTTCGCGGTGCGTGCCGGGGATTTGATGCAGATTGAGGGTCCCAACGGGGTGGGCAAGACCAGCCTGTTGCGCCTGCTCACCGGCCTCTCCCAGCCCTTTGCTGGCGAGGTGTGCTGGAATGGGGAGAATATCCGCCATTGCCGGGATGAATACCACGCCAGCCTGCTTTACCTGGGCCATCAGCCCGGCGTCAAGGCGACCCTGACCCCCCTTGAGAATCTCTCCTTCTACCAGAAGCTTCATGGCCCTGCCGGGGACGGCGTGGATCTCTGGCGGGTGCTGGCCCAGGTCGGCCTCGCCGGTTTCGAAGACTATCCCGCGGGACAGCTCTCCGCCGGGCAGCAGCGACGGGTGGCGTTGGCCAGGCTGTGGCTGAGCGAGCGACCGGCGCTCTGGATCCTGGACGAGCCCTTCACCGCCATCGACAAGCAGGGGGTCAGGGTGCTGGAGCAGTTGTTCCTCGCCCACGCGGACAGGGGGGGCATGGTGGTCCTTACGACCCACCAGGATCTGACCCTGATGCAGGGGCGGCTCAAGACCCTCTCCCTGACCTCGCTGTTGCAGGAGTAGCCCATGCTGCACGCCGTCATACACCTTATTCACCGCGAGTTGCTGATGGCCCTGCGCCAGCGCGCCGACATCTTCAACCCGCTCTGGTTCTTCCTCATCGTCATCACCCTGTTTCCATTGGGGATCGGGCCCGAGCCCCAGTTGCTGGCCCGCATCGCTCCCGGCATCATCTGGGTGGCGGCCCTGCTGGCGGCCATGCTCTCCCTGGAGCGGCTGTTTCGTGACGACTTCAGTGACGGCGCCCTGGAGCAGATGATGCTGATGCCCCATCCCCTGGGGTTGCTGGCCCTGGCCAAAGTGATCGCTCACTGGTTGCTGACCGGTCTGCCGCTGTTGCTGGTCTCCCCCTTGCTCGCCATCCTGCTCTCCCTGGAGCTGAAGACCTATCTGGCCGTGGTGGCCACCCTGGCGCTCGGTACGCCGGTGCTGAGCCTGCTCGGGGCGGTCGGAGTAGCGCTGACCGCAGGGCTGCGCAAGGGGGGCGTGCTGCTCAGCCTGTTGCTGCTGCCGCTCTATATTCCGGTGCTTATCTTCGCCACGTCCGCCATCGACGCGGCGAGCATGGGACTGCCCTATGCCGGCCAGCTCGCCATCCTGGGGGCCATGCTGGTGGGGGCATTGACCCTGACGCCCCTGGCTATCTCGGCGGCGCTGCGGGTGAGTGTCAACTGATTGATTCGGTGAAAAGATTTTCGTTTGAAGCCTTGTTAGGGGCGAGATAGTTGAGATAGATCAAGGGGATGGCTGCTTATTGCTTTCGGGGGATATGATGTTTTTCCCCCATGGGTATGGTAGCCCTCGCCACTTAAAAATTAATAACTGAAAGGTTTCGTGAGCTATGTGGAAATGGTTGCACCCTTATGCCAAACCCGAGCGCGCCTATGGGCTGGCCGGCACCCTGCTGCCCTGGTTTGCCGTGACAAGCCTGCTTGCCTTCATCATCGGCACCGTCTGGGGGCTGGCTTTTGCACCCGCCGATTACCAGCAGGGCGACTCTTTCAGGATCATCTATATCCATGTGCCTTCCGCCATCCTCTCCATGGGCGCCTACTCCACCATGGCGGTGGCCGCCTTCATTGGCCTGGTGTGGCAACTGCGCATGGCAGACATGACGGTGGCGGCCATCGCCCCGGTGGGGGCCGTCTTCACCTTCATTGCCCTCTTTACCGGCGCCGCCTGGGGCAAACCCATGTGGGGCACCTGGTGGGTGTGGGATGCCCGGCTCACCTCCGAGCTCATCCTGCTGTTCCTCTATCTGGGTGTCATCGCCCTCTACAACGCCTTCAGCGACAAGGTGGTGGCGGGCCGCGCCGCCGGCATCCTGGCGCTGGTCGGGGTGATCAACCTGCCCATCATCCACTACTCGGTGGAGTGGTGGAACACCCTGCACCAGGGGGCCACCATCACCAAGTTTGACAAACCCTCCATCTCCCCCGAGATGCTGTGGCCGCTGCTCATCATGATCCTGGCGTTCGCCGCGTTTCTCGGTGCCCTGACCCTGATGCGTTTTCGCAATGAGCTGCTGATGCGGGAGTGGCACCGCCCCTGGGTCGCCGACATCGCCAGGCAGGAGAAGTAAGCATGCACTTTGCCTCGTTCAGTGATTTCATGGCCATGGGAGGCTATGCCTTCTACGTCTGGCTCTCCTTCGGTCTGACCCTGCTCTGCCTGGTCGGCATCGTCATTTCCACCCGATTGAAGACCCGCAGCCTGCTCGGCGAACTGCGCAACAAGCAGGCTCGGGAGGCACGCCGCAAGGCGGCCCAGCAGATGGAGAACACCCTATGAACCCGCGCCGCAAGAAACGCCTCACCATCATCCTGGCCATCAGCCTGGGCCTTGTCAGCGTGACTGGCCTGGTGCTCTATGCCCTGAGCCAGAACATCGACCTCTTCTACACCCCGAGCGAGCTGGTGGAAGGGAAGGGGCCGGAGAAGATCAAGCCCGAGGAGGGGCAGCGCCTGCGCATCGGTGGCCTGGTGGTGCCGGGGTCTGTGGTGCGGGATCCCCAGAGCCTCAAGGTAGCCTTCAAGCTGGTGGACAATGGCGGCCATCTGGTGACGGTGGAGTTTGACGGCATCCTGCCGGATCTCTTCCGGGAAGGGCAGGGGATCGTCGCCCAGGGCACCCTCAAGGATGCCACCACGGTCGCCGCCTTCGAGGTGCTGGCCAAGCACGACGAGAACTACATGCCGCCGGAAGTGGCCGACGCCACCAACGGCATGCACTTCAAGCCCGAATACACAGAGGCACAGTTGCAGGGAGCCAAGCAATGATGCCGGTATGCGCCAAGAATTCACTTCTTTATACCGCCAAATCGGCAGGTTTCTCCGTGCAATCGAGAGGGAATAGTCAATGATCCCGGAATTAGGGCAGTTCTCACTGATCCTGGCCTTCGCCACCGCCCTGCTGCTGGGCAGTTACCCGCTGATCGGGGCCCATCTCGGTCGTCTTGGCATGATGTCGGCGGCCCGCCCGCTCGCCTACAGCCAGTTCCTGCTGCTGCTGCTGTCGTTTATCTGCCTCACCTGGGCCTTTATCGACAACGACTTCACCGTGCAGTACGTGGCCACCAACTCCAACAGCCTGCTGCCCCTGCAATACCGCATCTCGGCGGTGTGGGGAGCCCATGAAGGCTCGCTGCTGCTCTGGGTGCTGACCCTGGGGGGCTGGACGGCGGCGGTAGCCCTCTTCAGCCGTCGCCTGCCGCTCGATGCGGTGGCGCGGGTACTCGGGGTGCTCGGCCTTATCTCGGTGGGCTTCACCGCTTTTGTGCTGTTCACCTCGGATCCTTTCACCCGCACCCTGCCGTATTTCCCGGTGGACGGGCGGGATCTCAATCCGCTGCTGCAGGATCCCGGTCTCATCTTCCACCCCCCCATGCTCTACATGGGCTACGTGGGCTTCTCGGTGGCCTTCGCCTTCGCCATCGCCTCCCTGATGACGGGGCGTCTGGACGCCACCTGGGCGCGCTGGTCCCGTCCCTGGACCATGGCGGCTTGGGTCTTCCTGACGCTGGGCATCGTGCTCGGTTCCTGGTGGGCCTATTACGAACTCGGCTGGGGCGGCTGGTGGTTCTGGGACCCGGTGGAAAACGCCTCCTTCATGCCCTGGCTGGCGGGCACGGCCCTGCTCCACTCCCTCGCGGTGAGCGAGAAGCGCGCCACCTTCAAGGCCTGGACCGTGCTGCTGGCGCTCTCGGCCTTCTCCCTGAGCCTGCTCGGCACCTTCCTGGTGCGTTCCGGCGTGCTGGTGTCGGTCCATGCGTTTGCCTCGGACCCGACCCGGGGTCTGTTCATCCTGGGCTTCCTGCTGGCGGTGATAGGCAGCTCCCTGCTGCTGTTCGCCTTCAAGGGCTCCCAGGTGAAGAGCCACGGCAAGCATGAGCTGTGGAGCCGCGAGACCCTGCTCCTTGGCAACAACATCCTGCTGGTGGCGGGCCTGCTCACCGTGCTGCTCGGCACCCTGTTGCCCCTGGTGCACAAGGAGCTGGGGCTTGGCAGCATCTCCATCGGCACCCCCTTCTTCAACCACATCTACAGCTGGCTCATCATCCCCTTCGCCCTGCTGCTGGGGGTGGGCCCCCTGTTCCGCTGGCGCCGCCAGGATCTCGGTGAGCTCAAGGGCAAGGTGATGCTCGCCCTGGTGCTGAGCCTGGCCGCGGCTCTGCTGTTGCCCAAACTCTTTGCCGAGGCGTTCAAACCCTGGGCTGCGCTCGGTATCGGCCTTGGCGTCTGGATCATCGTCACCAGCGTGCAGGAGACCTGGGCGCGGGCCACCCACAAACACGGTTTTGCCACCGGCGTGCGCAAGCTTGGCAACAGCCACTGGGCCATGATCCTGGGGCACGTGGGGCTCGCGGTCAGCATCATCGGCATCGCCTGCACCCAGAACTACAGCATCGAGAAGGACCTGCGGATGCAGGCCGGCGATCGCGTCCAGTTCGCCGATTACGAGTTCGTCTTCACCGGCATCAAGGAGAAGAACGGCCCCAACTACGACGGTTTCAAGGGCGTGCTGGAAGTGCACCGGGATGGCAAGCAGGTAGCCCTGCTCAAACCCGAGAAGCGGATGTACACCGTGAGCCGCATGCCGATGACCGAGGCGGCCATCGATGCGGGTGTTACCCGGGATCTCTATGCGGCGCTCGGCGAGCAGCTCGACAACGGCGCCTGGGCGGTACGGATCTACTACAAGCCCTTCGTGCGCTGGATCTGGTTCGGCGGCGTCTTCATGGCCCTCGGCGGCGTGCTGGCCATGCTGGACAAGCGCTACCGCTTCGGACGTCGTGACGAGGAGGCCAAGGCATGAACAAGAAGACCTGGCTCTATCTGCTGCCCTTCATCATCTTCCTGATGGGGGCCGTGTTTCTGTTCAAGGGGCTCTACTCCGATCCCACCAAGCTCGAATCCGTGATGGTGGACAAGGAGGTGCCCGTGTTTACCCTGCAGGACATCTATGACCTGGGCAAGCAGCACGACAGGAGTATCCTCAAGGGGCGCCCCATGCTGCTCAACGTCTGGGCCACCTGGTGCCCGACCTGTTACGGGGAACACACCTACCTCAAGGAGCTGGCGGGGCAGGGGATCTACATCGTCGGCATGAACTACAAGGACGAGCGTGACAAGGCCATCAAGTGGCTGGCGGAGCTTGGCAATCCCTACCAGGTCAACCTCTACGATCCGGACGGCATGCTGGGGCTGGATCTCGGTGTCTATGGCGCGCCCGAGACCTTCTTCATCGACAGCCAGGGCATCATCCGCTATCGCCACGTGGGGGACATCAACCCAGACGTCTGGGCCAGTACCCTCAAACCCATCTTCGATGCCATGAAGTGAGGTCTCCCCGATGAAAACACTGATTGCATCCCTGTTGCTGCTGGCCGGTCTCGTCTGTGCCGGACAGGCCCGCGCCGCCATCGATGTCTACACCTTCGAGAGCGACGCCCAGGAGCAGACCTTTCGCGAGCTGACTAAGGAACTGCGCTGCCCCAAGTGCCAGAACCAGGACATCGCGGATTCCAACGCCGGGCTCGCCAAGGATCTGCGGGACAAGACCTACCAGATGGTGCGCGAGGGCAAGGAGAAGCAGGAAGTGGTGGACTACATGGTGGCCCGCTACGGCAACTTCATTCTCTATGATCCCCCCCTGATGGCCTCGACCCTGATCCTCTGGCTTGGCCCCTTGCTGGTCATCGTGATTGGCGTCGTCACCGTGGTGGTGCGAAGCCGCCGCCATGCCCCTGCTCCCTTGCAACAGCCTGAAGGTACCCTGAGTGCAGAAGAGCAGGCCAGGCTGTCCGCCCTGCTCAAAGAGGAAGAGAAACCATGACCCCATTCTGGATACTGGGTGCGGCCCTGCTGGTGCTGGCGAGCCTGGCGCTGATCGTGCCGCTGTGGCGCGGTGAGGGCCGGCAGAGCATCAGTCGCTCGGCCCTCAACAAGCAGCTCTATCGCCAGCGCCTGCTGGAGATAGGGGAAGAGCGGGAGCAGGGGATACTGGCAGAGGAGCCGGAATCCCTGGTGGAGCTGCAGCGCAGCCTCCTGGACGACATTCCCGACGTGGAGCAGACCGCCCGTGGCGGCAAGAGCCTGATCTGGATCCCCGGTGTGCTGGTGCTGGCGGTGGTGAGCATCGGCCTCTACGCCAAGCTCGGCGCCTGGCAGGAGGTGAGCCGCTGGCAGGATGCCAGCAGCCGGTTGGGCGAGCTCAGCAATCGCATCCTGGTGGAGCGCGACACCCGGGTGACCGAGCAGGATCTGCTGGACTTCACCCTGGCCCTGCGAACCCGGCTGAAAGAAGAACCGAACGACTATCGCGGCTGGCTGCTGCTGGGGCGCCTGACCCTGGATGGCAATGATCCCGAGATGGCCCGCGAGGCGCTGGAGCGTGCTTACGCCCTCGCGCCCCAGAAGGCCATGGTGGCGGTGCCCTATGCCCAGGCCCTGATGATGACGGGGGAGGAAGCCCGTGCGGATCAGCTGTTGCAGGCGGTCATTGCCGAGGACCCGGCCAACATCGAGGCCCGCTCCGTCCACGCCTTCATGGCCCTGCAAAAAGAGGATTTCCAGACCGCCCTCGACCGCTGGCAGGGGATGTTGCCGCTGCTGGAGCCGGGCTCGGCCCGCTACACCATGGTGGAGCGCTCCATGGAGTACGCCAGGCAGCAGCTTGGCCAGCGTGGCATCGCCGTGACTACCCCGTCTGCCGAAGGCCAGGCACAAGCCGAGGTGCTGGCGGTGAAAGAGGGGGAGTTCCCCCTGCACATCACCCTGGCGCCGGGCATCAAGATGCCGGAAGATGCCCATCTGTTCGTCTTTGCGGTGATCCCCAACGGTCCGCCCATGCCCATCGCGGTCAAGCGCATTGCTGGCCCGCATCTCCCGCTCACCCTCTCCCTGGGGGACGGGGATGCCATGATGGAGGGGAGCAAGCTGGCGGCCCATGCCGAGCTGCAGTTCAAGGCGCGCCTCTCCCAGGGTGGCAACGTCATGAACAAGGAAGGCGCCTTTGAAGGGGTTTCTGTCACCGTGCCGACCAGCACCATCCCCACAGCGCCGATTGACATCCGCATCGATCACGCCCTCTAATACGCTTTTGGCCCACCCCTTGGGGTGGGCCCCCTGTATAATTCATATCAATACCCAAAAAATCTTAGGACTTTCATATGTATCTGCGTTCAGGAGCATTGGCGGTGGCATTGCTGCTCGCGGGCTGTGCGGGCGGCCCTCCCAAGCCGGGCCCGGAGAGCCTGGATCTCGGCGAGACCCCGAGCCGCCCCGGGGCATCCAGCACGGCCAGCGATCCTCGCGACCCCTTCCAGGGGCCCAACCGTGCCATGTGGGCCGTCAACTATGACGTGCTGGAGCCCTATGTGGCGCGCCCCGTGGTACACGGCTATGCCCGCTATGTCCCGCAAGGAGTGAGGGACAGCATCGAGAATTTCGTGGACAACTTCGACGAGCCGAGCAGCATGGTAAACCACCTGCTGGTGGGTGATCTGAAAGGGGCCGGTACCAACCTGGGCCGCTTCACCCTCAACACCACAGTGGGCCTGCTCGGTCTGTTCGACGTGGCCAAGCATGCGGGCCTGGCTCGCAACACACTGGAGATGGACACCGTGCTCGGCAAGGCCGACATCGGGGATGGCGCCTATCTGATGGTGCCGGTCTACGGTCCCACCACCACCCGGCAACTGGTTGGGGATACCATCGATACCATCTACTTCCCCTATGCCCTGCTGACCTTCCCGCTGAAGGTAGTGCACTGGGCGCTGGATGGCCTCGGTACCCGCTCCAAGCTGATCGATCAGGAGCGCATCATCGACAACGCGCTGGATCCTTACGCCCTGACCAAGGACTTCTACTTGCAGTACAACGATGGCAAGGTGACGGGTCGCAAACCCGAGCTCCAGGAGCAGAAGCCAGAGGCGGCGGATGATGGCAACCTCGACGATTACATGGACGAGATAGACCAGTAAGCACGGTCATCTTCCACAAGGCGCCTGCGGGCGCCTTTGTTGTCGATGGCAGGTATTCGACCATAAAAAAACGCCCCGCAAGTGCGGGGCGTTTTGGCAAGAAAGGCTTATCAGGCAGCCAGGTTCTTGGCCACGAATTCCCAGTTGACCAAGGCCCAGAAGGTTTCCATGTACTTCGGACGCAGGTTGCGGAAATCGATGTAGTAGGCGTGTTCCCACAGGTCGACGGTCAGCAGCGGGGTGGTACCGGCTTCGGTCAGCGGGCAACCGGCGTTGGAGGTGTTGACGATGGCCAGGGAGCCGTCAGCCTTTTTCACCAGCCAGGTCCAGCTGGAGCCGAAGTTGCCGATGGCAGACTTGGTGAACGCATCCTTGAACTCGGCGAAGGAGCCGAAGGCCTTGGTGATGGCATCGGCCAGGGCGCCAGTGGGCTCGCCACCGCCGTTCGGGGAGAGGCAGTGCCAGTAGAAGGTGTGGTTCCAGATCTGGGCAGCGTTGTTGAAGACGCCACCAGTGGAGGTCTTGATGATCTCTTCCAGAGACTTGCCTTCAAACTCGGTACCCGGCACCAGGTTGTTCAGGTTGACCACGTAGGTGTTGTGGTGCTTGCCATGGTGGTATTCCAGGGTTTCCTGGGAGATGTGCGGTTCCAGAGCATTGATTGCATAGGGCAGAGCGGGAAGTTCGAAAGCCATTTTCTACTCTCCATTGGCTGGTCCGTGCGAAGGCGACGGTTGCAAGACATTGCGTACTCTTTTCTATCTTGAAAAGAATTGTTCTTGAAATGAGGGGGCCAGACGGCCCAAAGCCCGTCGATTGTAGCAGTATCAAAGATGGGCGAACAACCCTTGATTCTTGCCATGATCCGGATCAAGCTGCGGCGTATTGATGCATGACTTCTTTCATTCGCAACGGTTTGCCAGTTTGTGGTCTGCCCGGATTGCAGTAGAATGGCCGCCGAAATCGCTCCAGTGAGGCATTTATGGAAACTATTGAAAAGATCAAACAGCAGTTGGCTGAGAATCCCATCATCCTCTACATGAAGGGATCCCCCAAGCTGCCCAGCTGCGGTTTCTCTGCTCAGGCCTCCCAGGCCCTGATGTCCTGCGGCGAGCCTTTCGCCTATGTCGACATCCTGCAGAACCCGGACATCCGCGCCGAGCTGCCGAAATTCGCCAACTGGCCCACCTTCCCGCAGCTGTGGGTCGAGGGCGAGCTGGTCGGTGGTTGCGACATCATGATCGAGATGTTCCAAGCCGGCGAGCTGCAGACCCTGATCAAGGAAACTGCCGCCAAGCACAAGCAGGATGACGCTGCTGCCGAGTAAGGCCGCATCCATACCATGCAATGCAAAAAGGGGAGCCACTGGCTCCCCTTTTCTTTGTGCCCACGACAGACATCAGGCGATGCGTTCGAGGCGCGCCATGTAGAAGCCGTCGAAGCCGGTCTCTGCCGGGCTGACGTTGTGATCGCCGATCAGGCGGAAGTGCTCGTTGGCGGCGAGGAACTTGTCCACCTGCTGGCGGTTCTCCTCGGGCAGGATGGAGCAGGTGGCGTAGACCAGCAGGCCGCCCACCTTCACCATCTGGCTGTAGCGCTGCAGGATCTCCTCTTGCAGGGCGACCAGCACCGGCAGGCGCTCGGCGGTGTCGCGCCACTTGGCATCCGGGTTGCGCTTGAGCACGCCAAGGCCGGAGCAGGGGACGTCCAGCAGCACGCGATCGGCGCTTTCTTTAAGGCGCTTGACGGTCTTGCTGCTGGTGATGACCCGGGTCTCCACGTTGTGGGCACCGGCGCGGCGGGCGCGCTGCTTGAGGTTCTCCAGTTTCCACTCTTCCACGTCCATGGCCAGCAGACGGCCCTTGCCCTGCATCATGGCGGCCAGGTGCAGGGTCTTGCCGCCGGCACCGGCACAGGCGTCGATGACCCGCATGCCGGGCTTGACGTCGAGGGCCGCGGCCACCAGCTGGGAGCCGGCATCCTGCTGCTCGAAGCAGCCGTCGGCAAAGGCCTGGGTACGGAACAGGGCGGCGTCCGAGGTCACTTGCAGGGCGGTCTCCACTCCGTCGACGGGCACTGTGGTGACATGCTCTTTGGCCAGCATGGCTTGCAGCTCGTCCCGGGTGCACTTGAGGGTGTTGACCCGCAGGTAACGCTTGGGCATCCAGGCCAGGGCGGCACGCTCGGCCGGCCAGGCGTCGCCCAGTTGCTCGCTGCCGAGTTTTTCCAGCCAGGCAGGGCAGCCGTCCATCAGCACGGGGTTCTTCTTGGCCTCGGTCAGGCGGCGGCGGAACGCCTCCTCGTTGAAGCGATCCAGGGTCGGGTGGTTGGGCTGATCTATCTTGTGGAAGGCGTGCCAGCTGTGCAGCAGCGGCCAGACATTCTTCTCCGCCTGACGGACCTGGATGCCGGTGAGGAAGCAGTAGAGGCTAAGGCGGCGCAGCAGATCGCCGGTGACCAGGGCAATCCTTGCCTGTTCTTGGGGTTTGAGTTCGATGCCGGAGAAGTGACGTGCATAGGCGCGGTCGAGGGTAAGACCCTGACCCAGCACATCGTCAACGATGGCAACGACCAGATCCCCGAAACGGGGCAACAGTGGGGACTTGAGCATGAGATTAACCTTGGCCAAAGAAAGAGTGAACCGGCCCCGTCGAAGAGGGGTTCTGGAACGGACAAATCCGCGCCATGATAGGGGCTAGTCTGCATTGGTGCAACCTTCCCCATTCGGGGAATGTACAGAGGATGTTGCTGGACTAATCGGACCAGCGGGCAAATGATGCCGTGGCAGTTCAGGTGAATCCGTTTAAAAAGGAATTAAAAAGATGCAGTTGATGAAATATTCTCCGCTGGCGGTGCTGGTGGCGGGTCTGATGACGTCCGGCAACCTGATGGCCGGCGAGTGGCATACGGTCACGGCGCGGGCCACCGCCGCCGACGGGTACGAGGTGAGGGCCAGCCAGTATCGCATCGTCACCGTCTCCACCGATTACCTGGCTGCCCTGAAGGGGGGCGAGCGCCGCCTGACCCTGCCCCTGCCGGATGGCAAGGAGGTGACCTTCAGCCTGCAACCCTATGATCTGCTGCCAGCGGATCTGGCTGCCAAATATCCCGATATCCTGGCTTTCAAGGGGCATAACGAAGTGGCGCTGGGCGAGACCGGGCGCTTCGATCTCGGTCCCCAGGGATTCCACGCCATGTTCAGCCATGAAGGGAAAATGGTGTTCGTCGATCCCCTTCGCAATGGGGAAGGCTATGCCGTCTATTACCAGCAGGATGCTCACAGCCGGCTGGAAGAAGAGGCGGACAAGGTGATCGGGGGCGAGGCCAAAAAGCTGGCCCGCCAGGTGCTGGTGGATGGCAACGAGCGCAAGCGCTATGTCATCGCCATCTCGGCGGCGGGGGAGTACACCCAGTATCACGGTGGCACCGTGGAGGCGGGTCTTGGCGCCATCACCACCCTGCTCAACCGGGTCAACGAGGTCTACCAGCGTGACGTGGCGGCCGAATTCCAGCTGGCCAGCGGCAACGACACCATCATCTTCACCGACGTGGCGAACGATCCCTTCAACAATGATGACGGCGATATCGATGCCAACATGCAGGTGCAGGCCGATGCCCTGACCAAGGGTCTGGGGGCCTTCGACATCGGCCATGTGGTCAATACCGGTGGCGGTGGCCTGGCGGGACTGGGCGTACTCTGTACCGACGAAAAATCGGCGGGGATGACGGGCTCCTCCAAGCCGGTGGGGGATGCCTTCTTCATCGACTACGTGGCCCACGAGATTGGTCACCAGTTCGGGGCAGAGCACACTTTCAACGGCACCACAGGCAGCTGTGGTGGCGGCAACCGGGAGGCAAGCCAGGCCTGGGAGCCGGGCAGCGGCAGCTCCATCATGGCCTATGCGGGGATCTGCGGAGACGAAGATCTGCAGCCCCACAGCGAGCCCTATTTCCACAGCAAGTCCATCGAGCAGATGCGGGCCCACATGGCCACGGAGCCAAATTGCGGCACCCCGTTGGCGCTGGTCAACAATGCGCCCCAGGTGGCGGCAGGCAATGACTACGTCATTCCCGCCAACACCCCCTTCGTGCTCAAGGGGGCGGGGGCCGATCTTGACGGCGATCCGCTGAATTACACCTGGGAGCAGATCGATCTGGGGACGGAGTCGAGCAGCCCGGCCACCATGGTGGACGACGGCAGCCGCCCGCTGTTCCGTTTCGTGGCGCCGACCAGCGTGCCGGAGCGCACCCTGCCGAGTCTCACCTCCCTGCTCACCAACACCCTGGCAATAGGGGAGGCCTGGCCTGCCACCAACCGGGACCTGAACTTCCGCCTCACGGCGCGGGACGGCAAGGGCGGTGTCGCCAGCGATGACATGAAGATCCAGGTGGTCAACACCGGCAAGGCCTTTGCCCTGACCAGCCCGGTGGTGACCCCCCTGGGGGCGGGCAAGACGCAGACCATCAGTTGGGAAGTGGCTGGCTCCAATGCAGCCCCCATCAACTGCAGCAAGGTGGATCTCTTCATGACCCGGGACGAGGGGGCAAACTGGACTCCCCTTGCCAGCGGCAAACCCAACTCGGGCTCGGCGAGCGTCACCATCCCGGCGGGCCAGGACGGCACTGCCCGCTTGAAGGTGGCGTGCAGCGACAACATCTTCTTCGCCATCAGTCCCCTCAAGCTCTCGGTCACCCAGCGCGGTGAAGAGGGGGGAAGCGGTGGCGGTGGTGCCCTCGGCTTCTGGACCCTGGCCCTGGCGTTGCTGGGCTGGCAGCGGAGGCGGGCATGAGACTGGCAGGGGTGCTGCTGCTCACCCTGCTCGGCGGTTGTCAGGCCGATGCAGACACCCTGGATCAGGCGGTCAGCGCCAGCCTCGCCAGGCAGGATTACCGGCTGATCGTGCGGGCCGGGCGCGGCGAGGTGGCGCCCGGGATCGCGGCGGATCAGCAGGCGGCGGCCAAGGCCCGCTGCGGCGTGCGCTATCTCGACGGATTCGGGGATGTCATCAAGCCGGATCAGAAGGAGGCCCATGCCAGGCTGAGCGCCTATGCGGCGGACTACAACCGGCGCATGCTGGCCCATTGCCCGCCGGTTGACGGCAAGCAGTAGGCTGACGGCCATCGGCATAAAGAGGGAGGCATGAGCCTCCCTCTCTTTTTGCTCCGCCATTTGGCCGCCCCGAGGCTTGTACCCATGGCGCGCTCGTCGCACAATGCCTGCACCCATCGCCGCACGGGCGGCAGAGAAAGAGAGAAGGAAAATCAAGATGATGGATGTGGCTGATCTGCGTCGCGAATACACCAGGGGTGGACTGCACCGGGCCGATCTGCCGGCCGAACCCCTCGCCCTGTTCGAGAAGTGGCTGGCCCAGGCGTGCGAGGCCAAACTGACCGATCCCACCGCCATGGTGGTGGGCACCGTGGATGCCGATGGCCAGCCCTGGCAGCGCACCGTGCTGCTCAAGCACTACGATGCCGAAGGCATGGTGTTCTACACCAACATGGGCAGCCGCAAGGCGCATCAGCTGGAGGGCAACCCCCGTATCAGCCTGCTCTTCCCCTGGCACACCCTGGACAGACAGGTACACGTGACCGGTCGGGTGGAGAAGATGAGCACCTTCGAGGTGATGAAGTATTTCCACAGCCGTCCCAAGGATAGCCAGATCGCCGCCTGGGTCTCCAAACAGTCGACCCGCATCTCGGCCCGTGGCGTGCTGGAGGCCAAGTTCCTCGAACTCAAGCAGAAGTTTGCCAATGGCGAGGTGCCGCTGCCGAGCTTCTGGGGTGGTTTCCGGGTGCGCATCGACACCGTCGAGTTCTGGCAGGGCGGGGAGCATCGTCTGCACGATCGTTTCTATTACACCCGCGAGGGGGACGGCTGGCACATCGAGCGCCTGGCGCCCTGATGAACATCGCCCGGCTCAAGAACTTCACCGAGATAGTGAAGAACAACTTCAACATCTCGGCGACGGCGGAGAAGCTCTATACCTCCCAGCCGACCCTCAGCAAGCAGATGAAGATGCTGGAAGAGGAGCTGGGGCTGGCGCTGTTTACCCGCAAGGGCAAGAACCTGGCGGGCCTGACCCCCATGGGGGAGCAGGTGATGGAGCTGGCCAGGGGAGTGGTGGCCCAGGTGGAGCAGATTGGTCAGCTTTCCCTCGGGGATCAGCTGGCCACCAGCGGGGTGCTGCGCATCGCCACCACCCACACCATGGCCCGCTACAAGCTGTGCCGGCGGTCATTACCGAATTCTCCCGCCGCTACCCCGAGGTGAGCATCCAGCTGCATCAGGGAGCCCCTGCCCAACTGGCGCAGATGGCGCAAAACGGGGATGTGGAGATGGCCATCGCCACCGAGTCCATGCACCTGTTCGACGAGCTGGCGACCGTGCCCTGCTATCGCTGGGGGCGCAGCGTGGTGGTGCCCCACGGCCATCCGCTGCTGGACTGCCAGCCGCTGGCCATGGCGGATCTGGCCCGGTATCCCCTCATCACCTATGTGTTCGGTTTCACCGGCCGCTCCAAGATGGACAAGGCGTTCGGTCGCCATGGCCTCAGCCCCCGCATCGTGCTGACGGCCACCGACAGCGACATCATCAAGCACTATGTGCGCCTGGGGATGGGGGTCGGGGTGATCGCCACCTCGGCGTTCGACGAAGGGGACAGGGAGAGCCTGGTCTGCCTCAACATCGATCATCTGATCGCCTCGAGCGTGGCCCATGTGTGCCTGCGCAGGCACGCCCACCTGCGGGACTACATGTACGACTTCATCCACCTCTATGCCCCCCATGTGAGCCGGGAGACGGTGCAGCTGGCGCTGCTCAACCAGGGAACGCCCGCTCCGTCTGCAACTCTGCCCTGGCTCTGACGCCGAGACATAAAAAAGAGAGGCCGTCGGCCTCTCTTTGCATT
This sequence comes from Aeromonas sp. s9, assembly GCF_040907765.1. NCBI lineage: Bacteria > Pseudomonadati > Pseudomonadota > Gammaproteobacteria > Aeromonadales > Aeromonadaceae > Aeromonas > Aeromonas sp. s9. The sequence goes on along the minus strand of NZ_JBFOCK010000068.1, from coordinate 5,222 downwards.
GCTATCCCCTTGTACTGACCCCTCAGGCGGCTCGGGTCGCCAGATTGACGAAGATCTGGGCTCCCACCAGCAGGCAGTCGTCGTCCAGGTAATAGGGGTTCGCGTGCAGGTAGTTGCAGATCCCCTTGGCCTGATTGCCGCTGCCGAGGAAGAACATGGCCCCCATGCGGCTTGGCGTGGCGTTGATCATGTAGCTGAAGTCCTCGCTGCCGGTCATGGGCTGGCCCTTTGCGTTGATCCCGTCGCTGGACAACACATTCGAGGCGGCTTGTTGCAGGCGCTCGCAGGCCTGGGGGTGGTTCTCCACCGCCGGGTAGCCGGCATGGACCATGGTGGTCTTGAAGCCGCGCAGCTCGCTCTGGGCGATGATGTCCCTGAAGCTGTTTTTCAGGATCTGGTCGGTTTCGGCATCCATGGCGCGGATGGTGCCACGGGCCTGCACATGATCGGCGATGGCGTTGGGAATGGTGCCGCCGTTGATCATGCCGCAACCAAAGACCGCCGGGCTGAACGGGCTGGTGCGCTTGGCGACGATGTAGTCCATGTCCTCGATGATCCGCACCGCCTCCCGGATGGCATCCAGCCCCTTGTGGGGGGTGGAGCCGTGGGCGGAGATGCCGTGCACATCAAGCGTCCAGGCCGACCCCCAGGAGGACATGACCCCCTGGTTGAACTTGATGGTGCCCGTCTCCATAGCGCCGTCGTTGTGCAGGGCATAGACCTCGTCCACCCCCTTCATGCAGCCAAGCTCTACCATCTTTTCGGCACCGGGGGCGCGCATGTCCTCTTCCGCCATCTGGAAGATGAAGCGGACGTTGTACCGCAGGCGATCGCGGTTGGCGGCCAGAAACCTGGCGGCGGTCAGAGCGATCGCCATGTGGGAGTCGTGGCCGCAGTTGTGGGCCATCCCCTCATGGGTGGATTTGAACGCCACCTCGCTCATGTCGTGCATCTCCAGGCCATCCATGTCGGCACGAAAGGCAATGGTGGGCAGGGTGGGGTCGACCGCCAGATCCCCGTGAAAACCAGTGAAGCCGGGATACAGGGTGATCCTGTAGCCGAACTCTTCCATCAACCCACGGCAGTAGGCAGAGGTCTTGAACTCGGCCCCGGAGTATTCCGGGATGCGGTGCAGGTGGTGGCGCACTTCGTAGCTGAAGTCGCGCAGGGCCAACAGGTCAGGTTCGATATGGTAGTGGTTCATCAGATGATCCCTTGAATGGAGAAACCGAGCTGGGCAACCAGGGAGGCGCCAAAGAAGCAGCAGGTGGAGACGATCATGAAGATGAGGATCACTTTCCACGACATCTTCTTGAGTTCTTCGAGCTGACCGCCGACGGAGAGGCCGGCAGGGAGGAGGGCAGATAGCGCTTGGTCACCAGGGAGGCGAACACCACCAGGGACATGGCGACGAAGCTGTCCCCCATCTGCCACAGCGGCAGGCCCGAGGTCAGGGTCTGGGTGAACATGGCCAGCAGGATCGCCAGGAAGACGAAGCGCATATCCATCACGATGCTTTTCATGCTTTCTCTCCTTTGGCGGTCAGGGCATAGATTTTTTCAGCGAGCGGCAGACCCAGATAGGTGAGGGAGAGCGCTCCCAGGGCCGACGAGAGCAGGTTCGAGGCGGCGGCGATGCTGAGCACCTGCTGGGCCATCGCCTCATCGAGGCCGTTGATGAGGGCACCGGAGGCGGCGCTCAGCATGGAGCCGGATCCCACGCCGGAACCGGCGGCCAGGGCCAGGGGGTGCAGCCCCGTGAGGGGGGCAATGCTGCCGAGCACGCTGAACCAGAGGGTGCCGATGACGGAGCCGCACAGGTAGATGGCGAGCACGCCGATGTACTCCTGGGAGCCGGTGCCGAACTTGCCCTGGATCACCGCGACCGAGGGTTCACGGCTGATGGAGGAGCAGGCCCCGATGGCGCGGCGGCCAAAGCCGAATTTCACCGCCAGCGGAATGGCGATGAGGATGGGCAGGAGGTTGCCTATCTCCTGCAGGAAGAGCGGTACGCCGACGCTCAGGATCATCTTGAGGTTGGGGATGATCATCCCCGCATACTGGGTCCCGAGGATCAGCAGGCTGAAACCCACCATCTTGCCGCAGAAGCCCTCTTCTCGCTCGGTGAAGAGTCTCTTCCAGCCGGGAATGCGATCCTTGACGGGCTTGACGGAGACGATCATGCCGATGATGACGGCAAAGAGCATGGGCAGGATGGGGATGATGGCGATGCCGAGTCTGATCTCCTGCTTCCCGATGAGGGATTGGGCCACGAAGATCAGCAGGGCGGTCGCCAGGGTACTGACTACTACCGTTTTGAGTGGGCTGGTTGGCTGCATAGTGTGTTCTCTTGTTATCCGTTGTCCTTCATGGGCGTCTTTGGTCGCGCCATGATGGGGGCATGATAGGAAGCGAGGAGGGGAAGGAATGTGACCGCCATCAAGTCAGCCATATGGCATTTTTTCATGGGGTATGCCGTTTAACCATGGTAAACATATGGTTTAACAACTCATTGGTAGCTGCTTATGCTGCCTCAGACAGGAGTGTGGTGCCGCCCGGGCACCCGGTGCCTGATACGGGGGGCGGATGTGGGGGAAGGAATGGATCTGTTGATCGAGGGTGCGCTCTGGCGCCCCTCCTGGCAAGCGGCGTTGCAGGCCTGGCAGCACCGGGGAAACCGCTGGTGGCTGCTGCTTGGCAAAGGGGAGACGAGGGAGATGGCACCCTGGTCGGTCAGCCCGCCAGATGGCATTCTCCGTGCCCGCGACCTGCTTGCCGCCTGGCTGGGTGAGGCCGCCTCCCCGCTGATGGCGACACAGCCGGACCGGCAGATCCTGATCGCTGCCTCCGGCTCCCTGCTGACCCTGGCCAGAGAGAGCGGCTTGCTCACCCTGGGGCCCGTGGGGGCGGATCACCGCCTCGGTGCCGATGACGACCTCGGGGTTGCCCTGCAACGCCTGCTTGCCCGCCGCCTGATGACCCCGGTGCTGCGCGAGCCTGGCGGGCAGGACGCGCTGGTGCTGCGCCCCCTGCTGCCCGGCGATGAGAGCGCCATCCTGCGTTATTGTTCGGATGCGGCCCTCGCCCGCTATACCCTCAACATCCCCCACCCCTATTCGCCGGAGGCGGCGCGGGACTGGCTTGCCCTGAGCGGGCGCAAGGCTGCTCTCGGGCTGGGATGCACCTGGGCCCTGACTCTGCCCCAGGGGCGTGAAGACGAGCCCGCTCCCCTGGTCGGCTCTCTCTCCCTGCACTGGCACGGGGAGCTGGCATGGTGGGTCGGCGTGCCCTGGCAGAACAGGGGGCTGGCCACCCGGGCCGCGAGCCTGGTCAGGGCGTTTGCCTTCGAGCAGTGGCACCTGCCTGCCCTCACCGCCCGCCACATGCCGGGCAACCTCGCCTCAGGCCGGGTGATGGAAAAGACTGGCATGCACCATGACGGGCGTCGGCCAGATCCGGCCGATGGCGCCCTCGAGCTCGATCACTGGCGGCTGGATCGCCCGGCGCGCCTGACGGATGCACGCAAAGAGGCGCTGGCCCCCTGGCTGGATGACGAGGAGGTGGTCGTGGCCATACTGCACGGTGAGGGGGTGGCGCTCTTCATGGCGGGGGAGACGACAGAGGGCGAGCAGACACTCAGCGGGCTGACGGTGCGGCGCTATCCCCTGGCCATGCTGGCGCCAGAGGCGCCCGGGGTGCAGGCCCATGGTGGTGGCGCCCTGCTCAAGGAGTGCGGGGATCTGGGCCTCGCCTATCTGCGGCGATTGCGACAGCCTGACGACGGACGCTGATGGCTTGCGCAAGGGCGGTCATCGCGAAGCCTGGTGCGGGGTTTGTCAGGCGTTTTCCTGAGTCCGTCCTCCCATTTTCAGACAAAGGCAGTGAAGTGGCGCCCCACTTCTGTGGAATAATGGCCGCCCTGCTGTACGAGGAGTAACGCTGTATGTTGAGAACCGAGCGTCCCGGCGACATGCTGCCAGTCTATGAGCTGGTGAGTGCCGCCTTTGGTCGTCCCGACGAGGCCGAACTGGTCAACCGCCTGCGAGAATGTGGGGCCGCCGTGGTCACCATGGTCGAGGAGGAAGAGTACGAGTTCATGGGGCACCTGATGCTGAGCCCGATCACCATTGAGGGACAGGAAGGGCCCTGGTTGGGACTGGCACCCGTGGCCGTGCATCCCGACTGGCAGGGACAGGGCATTGGCTCGGATCTGGTGCGGGAAGGGCTGGACACGGCACTGGAGATGGACTGGAAGGCGGTGGTGGTACTCGGGGATCCCGCCTACTACGCCCGTTTCGGCTTTCGGCCTGCCAGCGACTTCGGCCTGCACTGCATCTACGAGGTGCCGACGGAGTGTTTCATGGCGATGGAGTTGCAACCCGGCGGGCTCGACGGGGTAAGGGGCGAGGTGCTCTATCACCCCCTGTTCGATGAAGAGCCGGTGGAGTGACCGCCTGCCCATCCATGAAAAAGGACCCTGAGCGGGTCCTTTTTCGTGCCATGCCCATCGCTTGAATGGACGTCACTGGGCCAGGGATTTCAGCTGCTGCTTGCCCGGCGGGTTGTTCCAGTCGATGGGGCCGTGGGTGAAACGGTACTGAAGCCTTGGCAGACTCAGTTCCAGCCACTCCTCCCGGAAGTAGGCATAACCCTGGTCCCAGTCTGGATCCTGCGCCCAGCCGGTCTGCAGGAAGTGGAGCCGGGTGCCTTGGCCCTCCGGCACGAAGCGCAGGCTGACCTGGGTCTTCTGCTGACGAATGTGGGGAAACTGGGGAGGGAAATTCCAGCTGAAGCTGAGCAGATCATGGGGCATGACCGCCATCACCCGGCACCCTTCGCTGCCACGCTCGCCGAGGGGAGCATCGGGTCTGAAATAGATCTCGAACGGTCCGTTGGGTTCCGGGACCATGAGGCACTCCGGCGCCAGAAAACTGCGCAGCCCGCTCTCCGTGGTCCAGGCCCGCCAGACATCGTCAATGTGGGCGGGTACCAGAATACTGCCTTCAATTTGCTTGTTATCCATAAATCAGTGAACCTCAAACCAGTCATGGACGGGACCTCGGCAGTATAGCCCCTGAGGCGATAAAATAGGCAGCCCTGTGTCACACGGTTACGTATTCAAGAGGGTCTGTATGGAGATGGTATTCACCTGACAGTTGCCCACAAAAGGGAGTGGTCATACGGCTTCAAACCGGATAACAAAACGGTACCCCTACCGTGTTA